>DASYKU010000114.1 GCA_035995165.1 Mycobacteriales bacterium | reverse complement strand
GTACGAGGCGATGGGGGCGGCCCTGCGCGGTGCCGGGCCGGCCGTCCTCGCCTCCGGCGTCACGGTCATCCTCGGCCTGCTCTGCCTGCTGGTCTCGGACCTGTCCTCGAACAAGAGCCTCGGGCCGGTCGCCGCGCTCGGCATCGCCGCGACGATGTCGGCGATGCTCACGCTGCTGCCGACGCTGCTCGCGCTGGCCGGGCGGCGGGCGTTCTGGCCGTTCGTGCCGCAGTTCGGCTCGGAGTCGACCGAGACGACGGGGATCTGGGGCCGGGTGGCCCGGTTCGTCGGCCGGCACGGGCGCCCCACGGCGGCGGTGGTGACGCTGGCGCTGATCGCGCTGGCGTTCGGGATCACGCAGCTGCGGGTGAGCGGGATCTCGCAGAGCCAGTCGTTCACGACCAGCCCGGAGTCGGTCGTCGGGGAGCAGGCGCTGGAGCGGCACTTCCCGGCCGGCATCGGCAGCCCGGCGGTGATCATCGCCCGGCAGTCCGGCGGGGACGCCGTGCTGGCGGCGGCCCGGGCCGTGCCGGGGGTGTCCCAGGTCGCGTACCTGACCGAGGCCGGCGCGACCGCCCCGGCGTCCGCGCCGAAGGTGGTCGGCGGCCTGGTCGAGATCGACGCGACGCTCACGGACAACCCCGACTCGGCCGGCGGCCGGGCGACGATCGTACGGCTGCGTACGGCGGTGCACGCGGTGCCCGGCGCGGAGGCGAAGGTCGGTGGCTTCACCGCGATCAACCTCGACGTCTCCGACGCCTCCCGGCGGGACCGCACGGTGATCATCCCGATCGTGCTGGTGGTGATCTTCGTGGTGCTCGCGGTGCTGCTGCGGGCGCTGGTCGCGCCGCTGGTGCTCATCGTCACCGTGGTGCTCTCGTTCGCCGCGACGCTCGGGGTCTGCGCGCTGGTGTTCAACCACGTGTTCAAGTTCGCCGGCGCGGACACGTCGTTCCCGTTGTTCGCGTTCGTTTTCCTGGTGGCGCTGGGGATCGACTACAACATCTTCCTCATGACCCGGGTACGGGAAGAGACGCTGCAGATCGGCACCCGGCCGGGCGTGCTGCGGGGCCTCGCGGTCACCGGCGGGGTGATCACCTCGGCCGGCGTGGTGCTGGCGGCGACGTTCTCCGTGCTCGGCGTGCTGCCGCTGGTCTTCCTGGCCGAGCTCGGGTTCGCGGTCGCGTTCGGCGTGCTGCTGGACACGATCGTGGTGCGCTCGCTGCTGGTGCCGGCGCTGGTCTACGACCTCGGCCGGATCGTCTGGTGGCCGGGCGCGCTGGCCCGCAAGCAGGTGGACGCCGAGAGAGAGCTCGCGACTACCCGAGCACGCGGGGCGTGATGACCTCTTCGATCGCCGTGCCGTCGCGGCCCCGCTCGACCCGGTAGGCGTTCTTGCCGGGGCGGTCGGAGACCGCCTCGACCATCTCCGTGCCGCGGTAGTGCAGGCCGACGCCGTCGTCGGTGGCGTACCCGGCCGGCAGCACCCCGTCGGCGATCAGCTGCTGGTAGAGCGGGCGGCGCTGCTCCTCCGAGTCGTAGTGGACGCCGTTGGAGTAGGGCAGCAGGGCCAGGCCGTTGGTCACCGGGCGCAGCTCCGGGCCGAACGAGTCGGTGGTGCCGCCGATGTGCCAGCACAGCGAGCCCGCGGACACGCCGCCGAGCACGACGCCGGCCTCCCAGACCTCGCGGAAGATCTCGTCCCAGCCGTGCAGCCGCCAGATCGCGAGCAGGCCGGCCACGCTGCCGCCGCCGACCCAGACCACGTCCTGGTCCAACAGGTGGGCCCGGACGTCGTCGACCGTCGGCATCGGGAACGCGGCCAGCGCGGAGACCCGGACGTCCCGGCCGATGAACGCGTCGTACGTGGCCTTGGTCATCGACGGGTTGTCGCCGAGCGCGGTGCCGACGTAGCAGAACTTGGGCCGCTCGGGGTTGCCGGCCAGCTCGAAGGCGTAGTCGATCATCGGCCCGACGGTGAGCGCGGTGCGCCGGCCGGGCCGGAAGCCGCCCGAGGTCGCCAGGATGTTCACGCCGCGCTCTCCGTCCGCCGTGCCCGCAGGACCGCGGCCGCGGCCCGCTTCCCCGACACCATCGCACCCTGGATGGACGGGGTGTCGCGGTGGTCGCCGGCGACGTACAGGCCGTCGCCGAGCTCGACCGGTTGCCGCAACCGCAGCGGTGGCGGCGCGGCCGGCAGCGCGGCCGGCACCGCGGTCACCGCGACCGTCTCCCAGTCCGAAGTGGACACACCCCAGAGCCGCTCCAGGTCCCGCCGCAACGCCGCGTCGTCCGGGGCCGTCGCCCCGAGCACCGAGGTCGAGATCAGGGCGCGCTCGTCAGGGGAGTAGGTCGGCGCCGCCGCGGTCAGCACGACCGAGTTGACGATCGGGCCGGCGCCCTCGCCGTCCAGGACCAGGGTCGGCTCGGTGACCGGCGGCTCGGCGACGGCGTGGTAGACGGTCGTCACCGCGTTCATCAGCGGGGCGGCCAGGCCGGGCAGCAGCCGGGCCGCCGTACCGGGGTCGGTGGCGACGATCACCGAGCGGGCCCGGATCGTGCCCCGGTCGGTGACCACCTCGCCGCTGCGTACGGCTGTCGCCGACACGCCGAGGCGGAGCGTGCCGGCCGGGAGCCGGGCGGCGAGCTGGTCCGGGATGCGGCGCATGCCGCCGGCCGGGACGCAGACCGAGCCGCGCGCGAACGTACGCCAGACCAGGTCGAAGAAGCGGCTGGACGTGGCCAGGTCCCGCTCCAGGAAGACGCCGGCCAGCAACGGGCGCAGGAACCGGTCGATCACCGTGTCGGAGAGCCCGCGCTGCCGCAGCGCCTCGTACGTGCTGGTCTCCGGGCCGTCGGTCAGCCGCCCGGCCGGCAGCAGCGCGTCCCGGCCGGCCAGCAGCGCGACCCGGGCCTTGTCCAGGGGCGAGCCGATCGGGGCCAGCACGGTCCCGGGCGCGGCCAGCGGGCGGCGGCGCGGGTCGGCCACCCGGTGCAGCCGGTCGCCGACCCGGACCAGCGCGCCCGGCGTGAACGGGCGCAGGTCGAGCGCATCGTGGTCGAGGACCCGGGCCGCCTCGGGGTAGGCGGTGTTGTAGACCTGGAAGCCGCGGTCGATGAGGAAGCCGTCGACGACGTCGGTCGCGACCCGGCCGCCGACGGTCGGGCCGGCCTCCAGGAGGACGACCTCGACCCCGGTCACGGCGAGCCGGCGGGCGGCGGCGAGGCCGGCCAGCCCGGCCCCGACCACGACCACCTCGGCCTCCGCCGGGAACTCCGTCTCCGGGGTCGGCATGCCGGTCAACCTACCCACGGCTCAGCGCGACCAGGCGCTCGGACTCGGTCCAGAGCCGGTCGGCGTTGCCGGGATCCAGCGCGTACGGGGCGACGCCGCTGCGGAAGCCGTTGTTGTCGGCAACGACCGCGGCCTCGGCGCAGTCCTCGAAGTACCGGCCGCCGATGCCGGCGACCAGCGGCGAGACGGCCAGGAAGACCGTCGTCGCGGCGCCCTGCTCGATCGTCTTGAAGCCGGGCGGGACCGTGCCGGGGGCGGCGTCGCCGAGGCGCTCGCGCAGCCGCCGCGGGTCCATGTTGCGCTGGAAGCCGGTCAGCGTCGGGCCGGGCATGGCCGCGTTGGCGGTGATACCGGCCGCGGCCCAGCGGGCGGTCGCGCCGACCCCGAACAGGACGTTCGCGGTCTTGGCCTGGCCGTAGCCGAGCGTGTCGGAGTACGCCCGGTAGCGGAAGTGCAGGTCGTCGAAGACCACCGGGGAGTAGAGGTGGCCGGACGAGGTGAGCGTGACGATCCGGGCCTCCCCGGCCTCGGCCGCACCGGCGGCGAGCGCGTCGTAGAGGCCGGTGGCGAGCTGGAAATGGCCGAGGTGGTTGGCCGCGAGCTGCAGCTCGACGCCGGCCGGGGTCCGGGCCAGCTCGGGGAGGATGCCGCCGGCGTTGCAGACCAGCAGGTGCAGCGGGCCGTGCCAGGCGTCCACGAACGCCGCCACCGAGGCGGGATCGGCCAGGTCCAGCCGCGGGACCGGCCCGGAGGCGCCGGTGCGGACGGTGCCGGTGACGTCGGCGCCGAGGGCGGCCAGCGCGAGCGCGGTCTGCCGGCCCAGCCCCTGACCCACCCCGGTCACGATCGCGCGCCGGCCGGTGAGGTCGGCGCCCGCGCTGACCTCGGCCGTGGTCGAGCCGAACCCGTACGGCGTGGTGATCAGGTCGCCCACCGCAGCGCCTCCTCGGCGGTGCGGTGCTGGAAGCGGTAGCCGGTGTCCTGCAGGACCCGGGGCAGCACCCGCTGGCCCATCACGATGCCGATGTCCGCGAACTCGCCGACCAGCACCCGCAGGGCCAGCCGCGGCACCCGCACCGGCAGCACCGGACGGTGCAGCACCGTCCCGAGCGTCCTGGTGAACGCGCGGTTGGTCACCGGGTCCGGGCCGGTCAGGTTGACCGCGCCGGTGATGTCCTCGTTGCCCAGCACGTGCCGCATCGCGCCGATCTCGTCGGCCAGCGAGATCCAGGACCAGTACTGCTTGCCCGAGCCGAGCGGCACGTTGACGCCCGCCTTCGCCAGCGGCAGCAGCCGGGCGAGCAGGCCGCCGCGGCCGCAGACGAGGCCGGTGCGCAGGTGCGCGACCCGGACGCCGGCCTGCTCTGCCGCCGCGGTCGCCTCCTCCCAGCGGGCGCAGACCTGGGCCAGGAAGTCCGTACCGGCCGGGGCCGACTCGTCGACGGGATGGTCGCCGGTGTCGCCGTACCAGCCGACGGCGGAGGCGGACAGCAGCGTCCGGGACCGGGGAGCCGCCGCGATCAGCGCGTCGCTCACCGTCCGGGTGGCCTCGACGCGGCTGTCCAGGACGGCCCGCTTGCGCTCGTCGGTCCAGCGCTTGTCACCGATGCCGACCCCGGCCAGGTTGACCACGGCGTCGACGTCGGCGAGCAGGGCCGGGTCCAGCTCCCCGCGGGAGGGGTCCCAGCGGGCCTCGTCCGGGGCGGACGGCGCCCGCCGCACCAGCCGCAGGACGGTGTGGCCGTCCTCGTGCAGTGCCGGCACCAGGGCCGAGCCGATCAGCCCCGAGGATCCCGTGATCGCGATCTTCACACGCTGATCCTGCCCGCACACGACGGCGCCCGCGACCGGAGCGGTCGCGGGCGCCGTCGGCGAGCCGTGGTTCAGACCAGCCCGAGCTCCGACTCGAACGCGCCGGCCTCCAGCCGCTCCTTGATCGTGACCAGGAAGCGGGCCGCGTCGGCCCCGTCGACCAGCCGGTGGTCGTACGTCAGGGCGAGGTAGACCATCGAGCGGACGGCGATGACCTCGCCGACGTTCGGGTCCTCCACGACCACCGGGCGCTTGACCACCGCACCGGTGCCGAGGATGCCGACCTGCGGCTGGTTGATGATCGGCGTGTCGAACAGGGCACCGCGGCTGCCGGTGTTGGTCAGCGTGAAGGTGCCGCCACCGAGCTCGTCCGGGCTGACCTTGTTGGTCCGGGTCCGCTCGGCCAGGTCGGCGATCTTGCGGGCCATGCCGCCGAGGTTGAGGTCGCCGGCGTCGTGGATGACCGGGACCAGCAGCCCGCGCTCGGTGTCGACCGCGACACCCAGGTGCTCGGCGTCGTGGTACGTGATCGTGCCGGCCTCGGTGTCGATGAACGCGTTGACGTTCGGGTGCTGCTTGAGCGCCTCGACGGTCGCGACCGCGAAGAACGGCAGGAACGAGAGCTTGGTGCCCTCGCGCCGCTCGAAGTCGGCCTTGGCCTGCTGCCGCAGCCGGGCGATGCGGGTCACGTCGACCTCGACCACGGTGGTCAGCTGCGCGCTGGTCTGCAGCGACTCGGTCATCCGCTTGGCGATGACGCTGCGCAGCCGGGACATCTTCTCGGTCCGGCCCCGCAGCGGGGACGCCGCGACCTTCGGTGCCGGCTGGGTCTCGACCGCGGCCGGGGAGGCCGGGCCGGGGGCCGGCGAGACCGGCGAGGTGACCGGGACGGTCTGGCCGTTGGCGCTGCCGGCCGGCTCGGGCTCGGCGGCGCCCTGCTTCGAGCGGGCCGCCTCCAGCACGTCCTGCTTGCGGATCCGGCCGCCGACGCCGGTGCCGCGGATGCCGCCGAGGTCGACCTCGTGCTCGGCCGCGAGCTTGCGGACCAGCGGGGTCACGTACGCGCCGTCGCCGCCCTGCGGCTCGGCGTCGGCCGCGGCCGGCTGCGGAGCGGGCTGCTGGGCGGCCGGCTGCTGCGGGGACGCCTGCGGAGCAGGCGCCTGGGCCGGGGGAGCCTGCTGGGCCGGGGGAGCCTGCTGAGCCGGCGCCTCCTGGGCCTGGACCGGGGGTGCGGCCGCGGCGGCCGGGGCGGGAGCGGGCGCTTCCTGCTGGGGCTCCGGCTCCGGCTCCGGCTCGGCCTGGGCCGCCGGCTCCGCCTGAGGCTCCGGCTCGGACTCCGCCGGCGCCTCCTGCGCGGGCGCGCTGCCCGTCGCCGAGCCGCCCTCGTCGATCACCGCCAGCTCGACGCCGACCTCGACGGTCTCGTCCTCACCCACGCGGATCGCGGAGAGCACCCCGGAGGCCGGCGCCGGGATCTCGGTGTCCACCTTGTCCGTGGACACCTCGAGCAACGGCTCATCGGCCTCGACCTTCTCACCCTCCTTCTTGAGCCAGCGGGTGACGGTGCCCTCGGTGACGCTCTCGCCGAGGCGCGGCATCGTGACGGAGACCGGCATTGGTCAACGACTCCTTAGATGAGAGGGGGAGGCCGGGCCTGTCCGGTCAGCCGTGTGCGTGCAGCGGCTTGCCGGCCAGCGCGAGATGGGCCTCGCCCACTGCCTCGGACTGCGTCGGGTGAGCGTGGATGAGCTGCGCGACCTCGCTGGGCAGCGCCTCCCAGTTGTAGATCAGCTGCGCCTCGGCCAGCAGCTCGCCGACCCGGGCGCCGACCATGTGCACGCCGACGACCGGACCGTCCTTCTCCTGGACGAGCTTGACCGCGCCCGCGGTCTTGAGGATCTGGCTCTTGCCGTTGCCGGCCAGGTCGTACGTCAGCGTCTTGACCTGGTCCGCGCCGTACTTCTCGACCGCCTGGGCCTCGGTGAGGCCGACCGAGGCGACCTCGGGCTCGGAGTAGGTCACCCGCGGCACGCCGACGTAGTCGATCGGCACGACCGGCAGGCCGGCCAGCCGCTCGGCGACGAGGATGCCCTCGCCGAAGCCGACGTGGGCCAGCTGCGGGGTGGCGATGAGGTCGCCGACCGCGGAGATGGTCGGGATGGTGGTCTGGCAGTACTGATCGACCTTGACGAAGCCGCGGTCGATGGCGACCCCGGCCTCCTCGTAGCCGAGGTCGGCCGAGACCGGGCCGCGGCCGACCGCGACGAGCAGCAGCTCGGCGTCGATCGTGTCGCCGGTCTCCAGCGAGACCCGGACGCCCTGGTCGGTGTGCTCCACACCGGAGAAACGCGCGCCCAGCTTCGCGGTGATGCCGCGGCGGCGGAACGCCCGCTCCAGCAGCTTGGAGCTGGCCTCGTCCTCGAGCGGGACGAGGTGCGGCAGCGCCTCGACGATGGTGACCTCGGAGCCGAAGGACTTCCAGATGCTGGCGAACTCGACGCCGATGACGCCGCCGCCGAGGATGACCACGGAGGCCGGCACCCGGTCGAGCTTGAGCGCCTGGTCGCTGAACAGCACCCGCTGCCCGTCGACGTCCAGGCCCGGCAGCGTCTTGGGCACCGACCCGGTCGCCAGCACCACGTGCCTGCCGTTGTACGTCGTGTCGCCGACCTGGACCGCGGTCGCGGACACCAGCCGGCCGTCCCCGGCGACGAACTGGATGCCGCGGCCCTTCACCAGGCCCTGCAGCCCCTTGTAGAGGCGGCTGACGACGCCTTCCTGATACTTGCGGACGCCGGCGGCGTCGACGCCCTCGAGCGTCGCGTGCACGCCGAACTGCTCGCTCTCCCGCGCCATGTCGGCCACCTCGCCGGCATGCAGCAGGGCCTTGGTCGGGACACAACCGCGGTGCAGGCATGTTCCGCCCAGCTCCGCCTTCTCGATGAGAACGACGCTCATGTCGAGCTCCGCCGCCCGCAGCGCGCACGCGTACCCACCGCTGCCGCCGCCCAGGATCACGAGGTCGACGTCGGTCTGAGCCACCGGGTCTCTCCTAGTTGTTTCGCCGGACCGGAGGCGGTCGCCTCCCGATCACTGCTGAAACCCATCTTGGCACCTGGGTCATCCCGGTCGCGAACCCGGTCAGCCCGCGGCGGCGATGTCCTCGAGGGTGGCCAGGATGGTCCGCAGCGGGACCCCGGTGGCGCCCTTGGGCGTGTAGCCCCAGGCCCTCCCGGTGTTGTACGCCGGCGCCGCGACGTCGATGTGCACCCACTGCACACCCTCGGCCACGAACTCGCGCAGGAACACCCCGGCCGCGAGCATCCCGGCGCCGCGCTCGCCGGTCACGTTCGCGATGTCGGCGACCTTGGAGTCGAGGTTCGCGCGCAGGTAGCCGGGCAGCGGCATGCCCCACATGTCCTCGCCGACCGTCTCCCCGGCGGCGACGACGCGGGCCCGCAGCTGCTCCGAGCCCATCACCCCGGCGGTCCGGTCGCCGAGCGCGATCCGCTGCGCGCCGGTCAGGGTCGAGGTCTCGATCAGGTACGCGGGGGAGTCCTCGCAGGCCCGCACGATCGCGTCGGCCAGGATCAGCCGGCCCTCGGCGTCGGTGTTGAGCACCTCGACCTTCTTGCCGCCGTACATGGTCAGCACGTCGGCGGGCCGGTACGCCGAGCCGCTGGGCAGGTTCTCCGCCATCGGCACGGTGGCGGTCACGTCCACGGCCAGGCCGAGCGAGGCGACCGCGGTCATCACCGCGACGATCGCGGCGGCGCCGGCCATGTCCGCCTTCATCTGGTCCATCCCGGCCGCGGGCTTGATCGAGATGCCGCCGGAGTCGAACGTGATCCCCTTGCCGATCAGGGCGACCTTGGGGCCGGTGCCGGTGTGCCGGAGCCGGACCACCCGGGGCGGGCGCTGGGAGCCGCCGCCGACGCCGAGCACGCCGCCGTACCCGCCGGCGGCCAGCGCCTCCTCGTCCAGGACCTCGACCTCCAGCCCGCAGGCCAGCCCGGCCTCCTCGGCCCGGCGGGCGAACTCGGCCGGCGGCAGGTCGTTGGGCGGGGTGTTGACCAGGTCCTTGGCCAGCGCGACGGCCGCGGCGACCACGCTCGCGCGGCGGCCGGCCGCCGTCAGCCCCTCGTCCTTGGGGTCGGGCACCAGCAGGGTGAGCAGGCTCGGCGGGGTCGAGCCGGACCGGTCGCCGGTGCGGTACTCGCCGAACGAGTACGCCCCCAGCAGCGCGCCCTCGGCCGCCGCCGCGGCCAGCTCGGCCACCGCGCCCGGGCCGCCGGCCAGCGCCAGCGTCGAGGCGACCCTGGCCTTGCCCCCGAGCGCCCGCACCGCTGCCCCGGCCGCCCGCGCGACCTGCTGCGCTGCCGGCGCGGCGCCGTCGGCCGGCACCGGGCCGAGGCCGACCGCGACCACCAGCGGGACCGGGGAGCCGTCGGCCGCGGCCAGCTTGACCACGTCGTCGTCCCCGCCGCCGGCGCCGACCGCGGTGAGCACGGCCGCCAGCCGCCCGCCCAGCGCCGCGTCGGCCACCTCCGAGCCCGCCGCCGCCCGTACGCCGTCGGGGGAGGAGTGGGTGCCGACGATCAGCGCGTCGGCCTCCAGGCCGCCGAGTTCGGGGAGGGCGAAGGTCAGCTCGGCCACGGTGCTCCGTCCGTTCGTGAGGTCCGGGGTGCGCGCCGGCGGCAGGGGCGGCCCGCCTGGCACCTGGCCAGATGCTATGCCGTGGCGCTTCCCCCGGTCCGGCGGCCCGGTCGGGGCGCTGGGACACTGCGGGCCATGACCGGTCTGCTGCGCTCGCCCCTGTACGACCGGCACGTCGCGCTCGGCGCGAAGCTGGCCGACTTCGGTGGCTGGGAGATGCCGATCGAGTACGGCGCGTCCGGCGGCGGCGTGCTGCGCGAGCACGCGGCCGTCCGGGACGCGGTCGGCGTCTTCGACGTCTCGCACCTGGGCAAGGCCCGGATCCGCGGGGCCGGCGCGGCCGAGTTCGCGAACGCGACGCTGTCCAACGACCTGGACCGGATCGGGCCCGGGCAGGCGCAGTACACGCTGTGCTGTGACGACGCGAGCGGTGGCGTGGTCGACGACCTCATCGCGTACCTGTTCTCGGCCGAGCACGTCTTCCTGGTGCCGAACGCGGCCAACACCGCAGAGGTCGTCCGGCGGCTGACGGCCGCGGCGCCGGCCGGGGTCACCGTGACCGACGAGCACCGCGACTTCGGCGTGCTGGCCGTGCAGGGCCCGCGCTCGGCCGAGCTGCTGGGCCGGCTCGGGCTGCCTTCCGAGCACGACTACATGAGCTACACGGTCTCCGAGTGGGGCGGCGCCGAGCTGGTCGTCTGCCGGACCGGCTACACCGGCGAGCACGGGTACGAGCTGCTGCCGCCGGCCGATCTGGCCGGCGCGCTCTGGGACGCGCTGCTGGAGGCCGGGGCCGACCTCGGCGTCCGGCCCTGCGGGCTCGGCGCCCGGGACACGCTGCGGACCGAGATGGGCTACCCGCTGCACGGGCAGGACCTGTCCCTGGACATCACCCCGGTGCAGGCCCGCTCGGGCTGGGCGGTGGGCTGGAAGAAGTCGGGGTTCTGGGGTCGGGAGCCGCTGCTGGCCGAGCGCGAGCAGGGGCCGGCGCGGCTGCTGTGGGGCCTGGAGGCGCTCGGCCGCGGCATCCCGCGGGCGCACCAGACCGTGCTGGCCGGCGACCGTGCGGTCGGCGAGGTCACCAGCGGGACGTTCTCGCCCACGCTGAAGAAGGGCATCGGGCTGGCGCTGCTCTCGACCGCGGCCGGCGTCGGCGAGGGCGACGAGCTGGTCGTCGACGTACGGGGCCGGCCGGCGCCGGTGCGGGTGGTCAAGCCCCCGTTCGTGCCGCCGCACGTGCGCTAGGCGGGCGCCGCGCGGCCGGGGTCGATCCGGGGCAGGCCGGCGTCCTCGGCCGTGCTCGTCTCCGAGCAGGCCCGGACCGCGGCCCGGATCAGCGGCAGGACGGCCAGTCCGCCCGCGCCCTCACCGGCCCGGATGCCGAGGTCGAGCACCGGCTCCAGGTTGAGGTGCTTCAGCGCGATGGCCTGGGCCGGCTCGCCGGAGCGGTGCGCGGCCCGCCACCAGACCGCGGCGCCGGGCGCGATGCTGCTGGCCACCAGCGCGGCCGCGGCCGACATCACGCCGTCCAGCAGCACCGGCGTACGGCGGACGGCGGCCTGCACGAGGAACCCGGTCATCGCGGCCACGTCGGCGCCGCCGGCCACCGCGAGCAGCGCCAGCGGGTCGCCGGTGAACGGCCGGGCCCGGCGCAGCCCGTCCCGGATCGCCACGATCTTGCGCATCCAGGCCCGGTCGTCGATCCCCGATCCGCGCCCGATGACCTTGACCGGCTCGGAGTCGGTCAGCGCGGCCACCAGCACCGCCGCGACCGTCGTCCCGCCGACCCCGAGCTCGCCCGGGATGAGCAGGTCGGCGCCGCCGTCGACCTCCTCGTCCGCGATGGCCAGCCCGTTGCGGAAGGCCTGCTCGGCCTCGGCCAGGGTGAGCGCGTCCTCGGTGTCGATCCGCCCGCTGCCCCGCCGGATCTTGTACTTCGACAGCTCGTCCGAGGTGGTCAGGTCCACCGAGAGGTCCAGCAGCCGGATGCCGGCGCCGACGGTCCGGGCCAGCGAGCTGACCGCCGAGCGGCCCGACGTGGCCAGGCTGAACTGCCAGGCCGTGGCCTCCGGCGGGTACGCCGAGACACCCGCGAGCGCGATCCCGTGCTCGCCCGCGAACACGACCACCCGGGCCCGGTCCGGGTCCCGGGGCGGGTCCGCGCCCTGCGCGCTGGCCAGCCAGACGGTCAGGTCGTCCAGCCGGCCGAGCGCGTCGGGGGAGCGGGCCAGCGAGTCCAGCCGCTCCCGGGTCGCCGCCGCCGCCGCGGTGTCGAGCGGCTGGACCAGCTCGGACAGCGCGTCCAGGTCGAGCGGTGCGGTCACGGGGTCCCTCCGTCGGTGCCGGGCCGGGACGCTACCCGACCGACCCGGCCGCGATCGGGCCGGTCCGGGGCACGCCGGACCGCGACCGGTAACCTGCCCGGCGTGACGTGGAGCTGGCGGTACCAGGACGCGGACGGCAACCAGCTGCCGCCGCCGGAGGACGACGAGACCTTCTCGGCCAAGGGCGACGCCGAGTCCTGGCTGGGCGAGACCTGGCGCCGCCTGCTCGAGTCGGGCGTGACCCAGGTCGTCCTGCTGGAGGACGACCGGGTCGAGTACACGATGCCGCTCACGCCGGCCGAGGGCTGATGCCCGCCTAGCCCCGCATGGTCTTGTCCGGGTCGCGGACGACCACGTCACCGAGGATCTCGTCGATGCGGGCCAGGACGGCGTCCTCCAGGGTGACCCCGGCCGCCTTGACGTTCTCGGTGACCTGCTCGGGCCGGCTGGCGCCGATGATCGCGGCCGAGACGTTCGGGTTGTGCAGCACCCAGGCGATCGCCAGCTGCGCCATCGACAGGCCGAGGTCGTCGGCGACCGGCCCGAGCTGCTGCACGCGGGTCAGCACGTCGTCGGTGAGCATCCGCATGATGAAGTTCGACCCGGCCTCGTCGGTGGCCCGGGAACCGGCCGGCGGGGCCGCACCCGGCTGGTACTTGCCGGTCAGCACGCCCTGTCCGATCGGGGAGAACACGACCTGGCCGATGCCGGCCTGCTCGCTGGCCGGCACGACCTCGGCCTCGATGACCCGCCAGAGCATCGAGTACTGCGGCTGGTTGGACACGAACGGCACGTGCAGCTCGCGGGCCAGCTCGGCCGCCGCGGTGATCTCCTCGGCCCGCCACTCCGAGACGCCGACGTAGAGCACCTTGCCCTGCCGGACCAGGTCCGCGTACGCCAGCATCGTCTCCTCCAGCGGCGTCGAGGCGTCGTACCGGTGGGCCTGGTAGAGGTCCAGGTAGTCGGTCCCGAGACGGCGCAGCGAGGCGTGGCAGCTCTCGATCAGGTGCTTGCGGCCCAGACCGCGGTCGTTGCGCCCCGGCCCCGTCGGCCAGTACGCCTTGGTGAACAGCTCGTAGCTCTCCCGCCGGACACCCTGCAGGGCCCGGCCGAGCACGGACTCGGCCCTGGTCCCCGCGTACACGTCGGCGGTGTCGAAGGTGGTGATGCCGGAGTCGAGGGCCGCGGCGACGCAGGCCTTGGCCGCGTCCTCCTCGACCTGGCTCCCGTGCGTGATCCAGTTGCCGTACGCGATCTCGCTGATGGTCAGGCCGCTGCGGCCGAGGCGACGAAATTCCACTCGGCCGAGCCTAGTCCGGGCCGGACACCGGCCTAGATCGCGTCGCCGACCTCGACCGCCGGCTTCGGCGCCCGCCAGCGGCGGATCATCGTGGCCCGGGTGGCGCCGTAGAAGACCAGCGTGGACAGCTTCTGGCCGGAGTCGGGGAAGCGCGCCCGCATGAGCTTGCGGATCCGCAGGCCGATCACCGTCGAGTCGACGATCAGCAGGACCAGCACGGTCAGCCAGAGCGCGGTGATGGCCGCCTTGATCTGCACGCTCGGGACCAGCAGGCCGACGAAGTAGATCACCGCGGAGAGCAGGAACAGCGTCCCGGCGTTGCGGCGGGAGTCGACGATGTTGCGCACCAGCTGCCGCTCCGGGCCGCGGTCGCGCGGGGTCAGGAAGCGCTCGTCGCCGGCCTTGATGCCCTCGCGGGTCTCGGACTTGCGGCTGTCGCCCTGCTGGCGCATCCGCCGGTACGCCTCGCGGCGGGTCTTCGGCGGCGGCGCGACCGGACCGGTGCGGCGCTTCTGCGCCTCGCGGCGGCGCGGCGTCGGGCGGCCCTTGCCCCCGGGGCGGCCGTCGTCCAGCACGCCGACCGGCTCGGCGGGGTCGACCTCGGCCGGAGAGTCGCTCCGGCGCCGCAGCAGCCTCACCCGGCAAAGCCTAGTGCAGGCTCAGCCCACACAACCCGCGCCGGGGCGAAGTCGTACTTCACGCTGACGCGCCCCGACAGGAGGCCCGCCGGCGTCCCGGCCCGAGCCGTCCCGGTCCGACGGTGCCGGGGACAACCCTCGACCGCAGGTGCAGACGGACGGGATCCGCTAAGGCAGGGCGAGCATCTGGTCGAGGGCCGTGCGGGCGTACCGCGCGGTCTCCGGCTCGACCGTGATCCGGTTGACCACCTGGCCGGCCGCGAGCGACTCCAGCGAACGGACCAGGTGCGGGAGGTCGATCCGGTTCATCGTCGAGCAGTAGCAGACGGTCTTCTCCAGGAACACGATCGTCTTGTCCGGATGCCGCGTCGCCAGCCGCTGCACGAGGTTGAGCTCGGTGCCGACCGCGAACGTCGAGCCGGCCGGCGCGGCCTCGATCGCCCGGATGATGAACTCGGTCGAGCCGACCTGGTCGGCCGCGGTGACGACCTCGTGCCGGCACTCGGGATGGACGATCACCTGCACACCCGGGATCCGCTCCCGCACGTCGCGGACCGCGTCCAGCCGGAACCGCCCGTGCACCGAGCAGTGCCCGCGCCAGAGGATCATCCGCGCGTCCCGCAGCGCCTGCGGGGTGACGCCACCGCCGGGCTTGTGCGGGTCGAACAGGACGCAGTCCGCCAGCGACATCCCCATCTCCAGCACCGCGGTGTTGCGGCCGAGATGCTGGTCGGGCAGGAACAGCACCTTCTCCGCGCCGCGCTCGCCGAAGGCCCAGTCCAGCGCGCGCCTGGCGTTGGAGGACGTGCAGACGGTGCCGTCGTGCCGGCCGGTGAAGCCCTTGATGGCGGCCGCGGAGTTCATGTACGTCACCGGCACGGTCGCCTCGGCCACGCCCGCGTCGGCGAGCACGTCCCAGGCGTCCTCGACCTGGTCGAAGGTCGCCATGTCGGCCATCGAGCAGCCGGCCGCGAGATCGGGCAGCACGACCTGCTGCGCCGCGGACGTGAGGATGTCGGCGCTCTCGGCCATGAAATGCACGCCGCAGAACACGATGAACTCGGCGTCCGGCCGGGCCGCGGCCTGCTGGGCCAGCGTGAACGAGTCGCCGGTCACGTCGGCGAACTCGATGACCTCCTCGCGCTGGTAGTGGTGCCCGAGCACGAACGCCCGCTCGCCCAGCGCCGCCCGCGCGGTCCGGGCCCGCTCGACCAGGTCGGGGTCGGAGGCGGCCGGGAGGTCGCCCGGGCAGTCGACGCCGCGCTCGGAGTCGCGATCCGCCGCGCGGCCGAGCAGCAGCAGCGCCAGCGGGGTCGGGGTCACGCCGGCCGGCAGGTCCAGGTCCTCCACCGAGGTCATGCCTTCATCTTCCTTGTCCGGACGGGTGCGTGCCGGTGATATCCGCGATCCTCAAAGAAGGCTTTGACGTCCCGTACTGTCAAAGATAGCTTTGGGGTCGTGCGGATCACCGACCCTCTCGCGATGCGGGCGCTCGCCCACCCGCTGCGGCTGGACCTGATCGAGACGCTGGGCACGCTCGGCCCGTCCACCGCGGCCCGCTGCGGCCGGGAGCTCGGCGTCAGCCAGGCCAACTGCTCGTTCCACCTGCGGCAACTGGCCAAGTACGGCTTCGTCGAGGAGGCGCCGCCCGGCCCGGACCGTCGCGAGCGGACCTGGCGGCTGACCGACGTCCGGCAGGGCTGGGAGTCGGGGCCGCTGACCGACCAGCTCGACCGGGTCTTCGTGCAGCGGGAGGCGGCCAAGATGCTGGACTGGACCGGCCGCCGCGACGGCGAGCCGGTCGAGTGGCAGGAGACCGCGTTCCTCAGCGGCGCCAGCCTGCCGGTCACCCCGGCCGAGCTGGAGTCGATCCGGCTGGCGCTCGAGGCGGTCCTGGAGCCGTACGTGGGCCGGCTGGCGGACCCGGCCGCACGCCCCGCGGACACCCGCTTCGTCCGGGTACTGCTGGCCGGCACCCCGTCCACCGGAGGCGCCGGCACCCCATCCCCTGGAGCGACCGGCGCCGGCACCTCGTCCCATGGAGGGTTCAGTGTCGAGGACTGAGGAGACGGCTGTCGGGCCGCTGCGGGCGCTGACCTGGTCGCCGGGGCGGCCGGGCCCGGGCATCGTGCTGGTGGACGGCTCCGGGCCCGGGACCTGCGAGGACTGGGGCGGCTGGGCCGAGCGGATCGCCGAGCTCGGCGTGGTCGTGCTCGCCCACGACCGGCCCGGCTGCGGCGGCTCGCCCGGTGACTTCCTGACCCAGACGCTGCCCGAGCGCGCCGCGGAGTCCCGGGCCGCGCTGGACGTGCTGCGCCGGCACCCCGACGTCACCGGCCCGGCCGGCCACCTCGGCGTCAGCCAGGGTGGCTGGGTCGGCATGCTCGCCGCGGACACGGCCGACTTCCTGGTCTCGGTGTCCGGCCCCGGCGTCGGGCCGCGGGCGCAGGACCGGCACCGGATCACGGTCGACCTGCGTACGGCCGGGCTGCCGGCGGAGGCCGCGCTGGCCTGGGTGGACGAGCGGTCCGACCGGCTCGCGGCCGGCGAGGACCCGGTCGCCGTGCACGCCGACCAGCGCCGCCACGCCGCCGAGCCCTGGTACGCCGTGGCCACCGCGGACTTCGACTCGCCCGCGATGCTCGCGTACCTGGCCCGGCTGATCGGCTTCGAGCCGGCCGCGGTGCTGCCCGGGATGCGCTGCCCGGCGCTGGTTTTGTTCGGCGCGGCCGACCCGCTGGTGGACGTGCCGGAGAGCGTCGCCGCCTGGGTCGCGCACGCGCCCGCGCTGGCCGGGCTGGCCGTGTTCCCCGCGGCCGGGCACGGGCTGACCGTGCCGGGTCCGGGCGCCCGGCCCGCGGAGCGGTTCGCGCCGGGGTTCCTGCCGATGCTGGCGGGGTTCCTGAGTTCGATCACATAGGCCAGACTTCCGCCGTGCGAGTGGTGCTGGCGCCGGACGGGTTCGGCGGGACGTTGTCGGCGGTCGAGGCCGCGGAAGCCATCAAGGCCGGCTGGGAGCAGGTGGCGCCCGGCGACGAGCTGGTGCTGCTGCCGCTGTCGGACGGCGGCCCCGGGTTCGTCGACGTGCTGTCCACGGTGCTGGACGGGCAGACCGTCCCGGTGCCGACGACCGACGCGCTCGGCCGGCCGGTGGTGGGCGCGGTGCTGGTCGCCGGCGACACCGCGTACGTCGAGTCGGCCCAGGCCAACGGCCTGCACCTGCTCACCGCGAAGGAGCGCGACCCGCTCGTCGCCACCTCGTACGGGATCGGGGCCCTGCTGGCGGCCGCGGTCGAGGCCGGCGCGTCGACGGTCGTGGTCGGGCTCGGCGGGTCGGCCACCAACGACGCCGGCATGGGCATGCTCACCGCGCTCGGGGTGACCGCGCTGGACGCGACCGGCTCCGCCCTGCCGTACGGGGGGCTGCCGCTGGCCGCGCTGGACCGCCTCGACGGGACCGTCCAGCTGCGCGGGGCGGCGCTGGTCGCGGCCACCGACGTGGACAACCCGCTGTGCGGGCCGCAGGGCGCGACCGCGGTCTTCGGGCCGCAGAAGGGGCTGCGGCCGGAGGACTTCGACCGGCTCGACGCGGCACTGGCCCGGTGGGCCGAGGTGGCCGTCCGGGACCTGCCGGGCGCGCCCGACAACCTGGCCGACCTGCCCGGGGCCGGCGCCGCCGGTGGGCTCGGGGCCGCGATGCTGGCGCTGGGCGCGTCCCGGCGGTCCGGGCTGGAGCTGGTCGCGGCTGCGGTCGACCTGACCGGCACGATCGCCGAGGCCGACCTGGTCATCACCGGCGAGGGCTCGTTCGACTTCCAGTCGCTGCGCGGGAAGGTGCCCGGCAGCGTGGCCGCCGTGGCCACTGAGCAGGGGATTCCGTGCCTGGTGCTAGCCGGGCAGGTGTCGCTGGGGCGGCAGGAGGCGGCCGCGGCCGGGGTCGAGGCGGCGTACTCGGTGGCCGAGCAGGCGGGGTCGGTCGAGGCGGCGCTGGCGCGGCCGGCGGCGCGGCTGTCCGAGCTGGCGGCGCGGGTCGCCCGGGAGTGGAGCCGGGGCTGAGCCCGGGTCTCCGGCCGTGCTGAGCCCCGGGACACACCCGGTCCGCAGGCACGTCCGCCGATCACGGACGTACGATGGGGAAGACCGGAGGGCGGGCGGCTGTTGGCCCCGCTGAAGGCGACCCGAGCGAGTGGAGAGACCGTGTCCCTGGAGACGACGGAGACGACGACCGAGGCGCAGAAGTCGGTGATCCTCACCGACGGCGCGGCCACCAAGGTCAAGGCCCTGCTGGACCAGGAGGGCCGTGACGACCTGCGGCTTCGCATCGCCGTGCAGCCGGGCGGATGCTCCGGTCTGCGGTATTCGCTGTTCTTCGACGAGCGGTCGATCGACGGCGACGAGGTCACCGACTTCGGTGGCGTCGGGGTCGTCGTGGACCGGATGAGCGTGCCCTACCTCAGCGGTGCGACGATCGACTTCGTCGACTCGATCGAGCGGCAGGGCTTCACGATCGACAACCCCAACGCGCAGAGCTCCTGCGCGTGCGGCGACTCGTTCAGCTAGAGATCGCCTGAGCGTTCGCGAGCCGCGCCCGGAGATGTCCGGGCGCGGCTCGCTGCTGTTCTCACCCCGGCGGACCCGGCGTGTACACCCGCACCACCCGGCGCGGGTCCACCGGGGGCGGCGTCGCCGGGCGCTGCCCCGCGTGGCCGGCTCCCACCCGGGGCCGTGGCGCCCGAGATCGGCTACGCGATCGCCCTCACCACCACCCCGACTCCAGCCCGAGCTGGGCCGGCGCGGCGATCGCGGTGTGGGAGGCGGTCCGCGCCGGTCGTACGTGGATCAGCGGCAGCAGCGGCCGACCCGCGGTGAGCTGCTGCTCACGCATCGTTCCTCCCGCCCACCGGGCCGTACCGCCTGACGCCGCTGCGACGCCGTACGGCGCGGCACGGTTCCGGGGATACGGCCGAACGGTGGGTAGGCTGCTCGGGGTCGCCCACGGTGCGGCCCGTACCACCACTTCCCGAACCCCACGAGGACCCACCGTGCCCATCGCCGTGACCGGCTCGATCGCCGCCGACCACCTCATGCACTTCGCCGGCAAGTTCTCCGAG
Organism: Mycobacteriales bacterium; assembly: GCA_035995165.1. Taxonomy (NCBI): domain Bacteria; kingdom Bacillati; phylum Actinomycetota; class Actinomycetes; order Mycobacteriales; species Mycobacteriales bacterium. Next base: position 16,208 of record DASYKU010000114.1, on the reverse strand, counting down.
CAGCTGCTGCCGGAGCACCTGCACAAGGTGTCGCTGTCGTTCCTGGTGGACGACCTCGTCATCCGGCGGGGCGGGATCGGCGCCAACATCGCGTACGGCCTGGGTCAGCTCGGTCAGCGCCCGATCCTGGTCGGCGCGGCCGGCGAGGACTTCGCCGACTACCGCGCCTGGCTGGAGCGGCACAACGTCGACTGCGACTCGGTGCTGATCAGCGAGACCGCGCACACCGCCCGGTTCGTCTGCACCACCGACGACGACCAGTGCCAGATCGCCTCGTTCTACCCGGGCGCGATGTCCGAGGCCCGGCTGATCGAGCTGGCCCCGATCTCGGCCCGGGTCGGCGGGTTCGACGTGGTCTGCATCGCGCCGGACGACCCGGAGGCGATGCTGCGGCACACCGACGAATGCCGGGAGCGCGGCTACCCGTTCGCGGCCGACCCGTCCCAGCAGATGGCCCTGATGGGCGGCGAGGACATCAAGCGGCTGGTGGACGGCGCGACGTACCTGTTCACCAACGACTACGAGAAGGCCCTGCTGGAGCAGAAGACCGGCTGGAGCGACGGCGAGGTGCTCAAGCGGGTCCGCACCCGGATCACCACGTACGGCGCGGACGGCATCCGGATCGAGTCCCAGGACACGACCCCGCTGCGGATCCCGGTGGTGCCGCCCCGCGAGGTCGTCGACCCGACCGGCGTCGGCGACGGGTTCCGGTCCGGCTTCCTGGCCGCGACCTCCTGGGGCCTGTCCCCGGAGCGCTCGGCCCAGGTCGGCGCCACGATCGCGACGCACGTCCTGGAGGCCGACGGCCCGCAGGAGTACGCGATCGAGCCGGCCGCCTTCGTCGCCCGCCTCGGCGAGGTCTACGGCTCCGCCGCCGCCGACGAGGTCCGCGCCCACCTCGCCTGAGCGCCGGTCCATGGGTGCGCCGGCGGGCGTGGTGAGACGACGGCTACATGATCGTCGACCCCGCGGGCGTCGGCCCGACCGTGTTCTTCCAACCGGTGCCCGAGCGCAAGACCGGGAAGAACCGGCTCCACCTCGACGTCCGCGGCGGCGGCGAGGGCACGCCGGCCGAGCGCTGGGCCCGCATCCAGGACGCGGTGGCACCGATGATGGCGCTGGGCGCGGTCTCCAGCGCCTCGGTCGGCTCGCTCACCCGCAGCCGGACGAGCCCCTCGGGACCGGTCACGACCGCCGACGCTCAGAGGCTGACCGGGTAGACCGTCGCCGGGACCTCCGGGGCGATCCGGCGCTCGACGAAGATCCCGTGCCAGATCATGAACACCAGGACGGTCCAGAGCTTGCGGCTGGAGTCGTGCGGCCCGGCCCGGTGCTCGTCCAGCATCCGCCGGATCGCCGCCCGTTCGATGAGGTACTCGGTGCCGCTGGCGTCGATGATGTCGCGGGCCCAGTCGTACATCTCGTCCTTGAGCCAGTGCCGGATCGGGACCGGGAAGCCGAGCTTGCGCCGCTCCAGCACGTGCGGAGGGACGACCGAGGCCAGCGCCCGCCGCAGCGCCACCTTGGTCTGCTCCTTGGTGACGCGCTGGTTCACCGGCAGCGTCGAGGCGATCCGGAACACCTCGGTGTCCAGGAACGGCACCCGCAGCTCCAGCGAGTTCGCCATCGTCATCTTGTCGGCCTTGACCAGGATGTCGCCGCGCAGCCAGGTGAACAGGTCGACGTACTGCATGCGGGTCACGTCGTCGGCGCCGGCGATCGCCGCGTACAGCGGGTCGGTGACGTCGCGGAAGGAGACCTCCGGGTCCCGGCTGCGCAGGAACCCGAGCTCGTCGTCGCGGAAGATGCGCGCGTTGCCGTAGTAACGCTCCTCCAGCGGGATCGCGCCGCGGCGCAGCAGGTCCTTGCCGCGCAGGCCCTGCGGCAGCCGCGAGGAGACCGAGCCGAGCGCGGACCGCAGCGGCCCGGGCAGGGAGGTGAGCGCCCGCAGCGAGGACGGCTCCCGGTAGATGTTGTAGCCGCCGAACAGCTCGTCCGCGCCCTCGCCGGACAGCACGACCTTCACGTGCTTGCGGGCCTCGCGGGCGACGAAGTAGAGCGGGACCAGGGCCGGGTCGGCCACCGGGTCGTCGAGATACCAGACGATCAGCGGCAGCGTGTCCATCATCTCCTGCGGGGAGACGGTCTTGACCACGTGCCGGACACCGATCGCGGCCGCGGACTCCGCCGCCACGTCGACCTCGGAGTAGCCCTCGCGCTGGAACCCGGTGGTGAACGTGATCAGGTCCGGGTTGTGCCGCTTGGCCAGCGCCGCGATCGCGGTCGAGTCGATGCCGCCGGACAGGAACGAGCCGACCGTGACGTCGGCCCGCATGTGCTTGGCGACCGAGTCCTCCAGCACCTCGCGGATCTCGGTGTAGAGGCGCTCCTCGACGCCGACCGGCCGGATCGGGAACGCCGGCCGGAAGTAGCGCCAGGTCTCCAGCGAGCCGCCGGGCCGCTGCCGGAACGCCGTGCCGCTCTCGATCCGGGTGATGCCGGCGTGCATGCTGGCCGGCTCCGGGACGTACTGCAGCGTCAGGTAGTGCTGCAGCGAGCGGGTGTCCAGCTCGGCCCCGTTGCCGCCGGGCCCCTGGGCCAGCGCCAGCAGCGACTTCTTCTCCGAGCCGAAGAACGTGCCGCGGGAGTCGGTGGTCGTGTAGAGCGGCTTGATCCCGAACCAGTCGCGGGCACCGAACAGCACCCGCTCCTGGCTGTCCCAGATCAGGAAGGCGAACATGCCGCGCAGCAGCGAGACGCAGTCCTCGCCCAGGTACTTGTACGCGGCCAGGATCACCTCGCCGTCCCCGTCGGTGGCGAACTCGGCCCCGTGCTCGCGGACCAGCCGCTCCCGCAGCTCCAGGTAGTTGTAGATCTCGCCGTTGAACAGCAGCCAGAAGCGCCCGTCGTCGTACGGCAGGGGCTGGTGGCTGGAGTCCAGGTCGATGATCGACAGCCGCCGGAAGCCGAGGACGGTGTCCTCGTCGTGCAGGGTGCCGCCCTCGTCCGGGCCCCGGTGCCGGCACAGGTCGAGGGCCGCGGCCAGGTCGTCGCGGACCTCCTTGGCCGTGCCGTCGTTGCTGAGGAATCCGAGCAGGCCGCACACGGGGTGGCTCTCCGATCGTCGGGGTCCAGCAGCGGCTCAGTATTCCAGGCGCCAGTTCACCCACTCGCCGACCGGTCGGAAGCCGACGCGGGTGTACACGCCGACCGCGGTCGGATCCGCGTCGTCGGCGTAGAGCAGCACCCGGCCCGGCCGCAGCTCGGCGGAGACGGCGGCGGTCGCGGCGGCCGCGTACCCGTGCCGGCGGTGCTCGCGTGGCGTCCAGACCGGGCCGATCCGGGTCGCGCCGGCGACCGCGGGGTTGTGACCGACCATGCAGACGGGCGTGCCGTCCACCCACCACAGCCAGTGCCGGCCCTGGCCGATCAGGCGCCGGGTCGACCCGATGGAGTCGGGATGCATCGGCTGGCCGGTCTCGGCGCCGAAGTCCTCGTACCACTGGGCGCAGAGCTCGACGTCGTCGTCGGCGGCCCGGACCAGCTCGCCCGGTACGCCGCCGGGCGGGGTCAGCTCGCCCAACTCGTACAGGTGCTGGGTCACGGTCCGGCGGGCGGTCGCCCCGGCCGCGGCCGCGTACGCCCGGGCGAACTCGGTCGACTCGGCGGTGAATCCCGACACGCCGAGCCAGCCGGGCTCGGCCGCCGCGGCCAGCACCGTGCCGGCGCCGGGCGGCAGGGCGGACAGCGTCACCCCACGGGCGGTGAACTTCACCGCCGCCCCGGACACGTCCCCGGCCGGACCGGCCAGCCAGGCCAACCAGGTCTCCTCGTCGTCCAGCGGCACCGAGCCCTCGCGGCGCAGCATCGTCAGCGTGGCCGGGACCGTGTTCCGGATCGGGTCGCGCTCCAGCCAGGGCAGCACCCGATCCGCGTACGCCCCGAAGTCCTTCTCCACCACCCAGTCCATGCCGCCAGGATGCGCGCGATCAGGCTTGTCGCCGTACCGAATAAATGGGGACTCCGTCGGGCGCGGTGGTCTCACCGGCGTAGTCGTGGCCGCGCATCCGGCACCAGGCCGGGACGTCGAGGCGGGCGGCCGGGTCGTCGGCGGCGACCCCGATCAGCTCGCCGACCGCGACGTCGCCGATGTGCCGGGCCAGCTCGATGACCGGCAGCGGGCAGCGCCGGCCGCGCTGGTCCAGGACGATCACAACCCCTCCAGCCCGACCCGAAGTTTCGCCACGATCCAAGGCAGTACGGCCAGGAACCGCTCGACCTCGTCCTCGGTGGTGTCGCGGTGCAGGGAGACGCGCACGTTGCCGTGTGAGAGCACGCCCATCGCCTCCAGCACGTGCGACGGCGTCAGCGTGGACGAGGTGCAGGAGGAGCCGCTGGAGACCGCGAACCCGTGCCGGTCCAGCTCGTGCAGCAGCGCCTCGCCGTCGACGTACAGGCAGGAGAACGTGACGAGGTGGGGCAGCCGGTCGACCGGGTGGCCGGCCACCTCGACGTCCGGGACGGTCGCCGCGACCCGATCCCGGATCCGGTCCACCAGCGCCGACAGCCGCGCGTTCTCGGCCGGCGCGGACCCGGCGACCGCCTCCAGCGCGGCCGCGGCGGCGACGATCGCCGGCACGTTCTCGAAGCCCGGCACCCGGCCGCCCTCGCGCTCGTCGGCCGGCAGCGGGCTGCGCCAGCGGGTCCCGGTCCGGACCACGAGCACGCCGACCCCGGGCGGGCCGCCCCATTTGTGCGCGGACGCCGACAGCAGCGACCAGCCCGGCGGCACCGGCAGCCGGCCGGCCGACTGGGCCGCGTCCGTGTGCAGCGGTACGCCGAGCTCCCGGCAGCCGGCCGCGACCTCGGCCACCGGCTGCAGCGTTCCGACCTCGTGGTTGCCGGTCATCAGGCTGGCCAGCGCGGCTCCGGCGGCGGCATTCGTGAACGCGGCCGGGTCGACCCGGCCGTCCCGGTGGACCGGGACGGACGCCGCCGAACCACCCGCGGCCACGTGCCGCCCGGCGGCGTGCAGCACGCAGGAGTGCTCGACCGCCGAGTGCACGAACCGGGTCCCGGCCCGGCGCCGGCCGGCCAGCCCGCCGAGGACGGCCAGGTGCGCGGCCTGGGTCCCGGAGGCGCAGAACGTGACCTCGTCCGGGCGGGCCCCGAGCACGGCCGCGACCGCCTCCCGGGCGCCGTCGAGCAGCAGCCTGGAGCGGCGACCGGCGCCGTAGAGCGTGGCCGGGTCGGCCCACCCGTCGGCGAGCGCGGCGGCCAGCGCGGTCGCCGCCGCCGGGTGCAGCGGCGCGCCCGAGGCCGCATCCAGGTATGCCCCGTTCGCCACGCCCTCACCGTAGAGCGGACACACCCACCCCCGCCGGGCCGACCCGGTCCCTCCCGGGTAGTCTCCGGGTGCTCGGGAAGTGCCCGGGTGCACGGAGTCGGTGCAGGTCGGCAGCGGAGGCGGGCACGTGGGTCGCGGTCGTTCCGGGCGGGTCGCACGGATGTCCGTGGGCGCTCTGGCGCTCATGCTCAGTCTCGGCGCGTGCTCGACGTCCCAATGGGACAAGGCGTTCGGGTTCGGCTGGCCGGAGGGCATCACCACCCAGTCGCACGCGGTGCGCGGGCTCTGGACCTGGTCGATCGTGGCCGCGCTGATCGTCGGCGTGCTGGTGTGGGGCCTGATCTTCTGGGCCTGCATCGCGTATCGGCGGCGGGACGGGGAGCTGCCCCGGCAGACGAAGTACAACCTGCCGATCGAGGCGCTCTACACAGTGGTGCCGTTCATCATCGTCGCGGTGCTGTTCTACTACACCGTGGTCACGCAGAACATCGTCACCACGACCAAGCCCAAGGCCGACACCACGGTCTCGGTGACCGCGTTCAAGTGGAACTGGCAGTTCGGATACGACGACCGCAAGGACCCGCGGACCAGCCAGGCCGTCTACACGGTCGGCACGTCCACCGAGATCCCGGTGCTGGTCGTCCCGCAGAACCAGAACGTGCGGTTCGTGGTCAACTCCAACGACGTGATCCACTCGTTCTGGGTGCCGGACACGCTGTTCAAGCGGGACGTCTTCCCGGCCGCGACCAAGAACCAGAACAACGTCTTCCAGATCCGCCCCGAGGTGCTGGGGACGTACGTCGGGCGTTGTGCCGAGCTGTGCGGGACGTACCACTCCCAGATGAACTTCGAGATGCGGGTCGTCTCGACCTCGGACTACCAGCGCTACCTCAGCGCGCTGGCCTCCTTCGGCAACGACGACCAGGACCGTCAGGCCAAGGCGCTGACCGCGATCGGGCAGCCGGCCCAGGCGACCACGACCTACCCGTTCAACCCCGACCGGACGGCCCGCGCGCCGTCCGAGCCGACGAACTAGGAGGCGGTGGGGGATGCGCACCGAGGCACGGCTGTTCGGGGCCTTCTGCGGGCTGTTCTTCGCCTTCGCCATCGCGTACGCGGTGTGGGGCAAGATCGAGGACGGCAAGATCGAGGTCATCGGCACCACCGCGCTGATCCTCAGCGGCGGGCTGGCGCTCCTCATCGGCAGCTACTTCTGGTTCATCGCCCGCCGGATCGACCCGCGGCCGGAGGACCGGCTCGACGGCGACATCGCCGAGGGCGCGGGCGAGCTGGGCTTCTTCAGCCCGGGCAGCTACTGGCCGATCACGATCGCGCTGGCCGCGATGATCGCCGGGCTGGGGCTGGCGTTCACCGAGTGGTGGATCGTCGCGCTCGGCATCATCGGCATCCTGTTCTCCGTCGGCGGCCTGCTGTTCGAGTACTACACGCGCGGCCACACCTCGCCGACCTTCTGACCGGTGCGCGCGCCGGCCGTCCCGGCCACCTGGGACCAGGTTCTGGCGCGTCGGCTGGCGGCGCAGCAGTTGCTCGACACCCCGGCCACCGGTGGCCTGGTTCCGTTGGTCCGGCGGCTGGGCGGAGTGCACGCCCAGGTCGGGTCGTCGGCCGAGGCCGCGATCTGGCTCCGTACGGGCGGGGCGCTCGGGCCGGCCGCCGTACGGCGGGCGCTGACCGGCGACCGGACGCTGGTGAAGACCTGGGCGCTGCGCGGCACGCTGCACCTGCTGCCGGCCGCTGACCTGCCCACCTGGGCCGCGGCGCTCGGCACCCGTAGCTTCCCCCGCCCCCGGTCCTGGTACGACTACCACGGCGTGACGCCCGAGGACATGGCCGCGATCGAGGCGACCGTGCCGTCGGTCTTGAGTGGGACGCCGGCCACCCGGGAGTCGCTCGCCGCGGCCGCGGCGCAACGGTCCGGGCGGCCGCACCTGGAGCAGGTGCTGCTGTCCGGCTGGGGCGCGGTGCTCAAGCCGATGGCGGCGCGCGGGCAGCTGGCGTTCGGGCCGCCGGACGGGCGGAGCGTGACGTTCGTGGCCCCGCCGGCGTGGCTGGGGGAGTGGGAGCCGGTCGAGCCGGCCGCCGCGGTGGCGTTCCTGCTGCGCTCCCTGCTGGAGGCGTACGGGCCGCTGGGGCTGGACGAGCTGACCCGGTTCACCGCGCTGGACAAGCCCGTGCTGCGGACGGCCGTCGCCGGGCTCGGGGACGAGCTCGTCGAGCTGGACGTCGAGGGACGGCGGGGGTGGGTGACTCTGGGCGGTGCTGCGGAGGTCGCCGCGGCCGAGCCGAGTCGGACGGTGCGGCTGCTGGCGGGGTTCGACCCCTACACGGTGGGGGCGCTGCGGCAGCTGGACGTGCTGGTGCCGGCGCCGGAACTGAGATCGGCGGTCTCCCGGACCAGCGGGTGGATCTCGCCGGTGCTCGTCGACGGCGGGCGCATCGTCGGCACCTGGAGCCAGGAGGTCGCCGGCGGGCGGCTGCGGGTGGAGATCACCCCGTTCGGCCCGCTGCGCCGCGGTGTCAAGACCGCCGCCGCCACCGAGGCCGCCCGGTGGGCCACCTACGCCGACGCCCCCCTCGTCCTCACCTGGACCGCGTAGCCCCCGCCGACAAGTCGACCCACCGACGACCGACGCGATCACCGCGCCGACGTCCGGACCGCCGACACGCTGCCGCCGCTGACCTCAACCCCGGCGAAACCAGGCCCGTACCGGCGGCCCGCCTGACGGCGGCCCAATGGCCGCGGGCCAGTGAGGGCGGGCGAGTGAGGGCGGCCCAGTGGCGACGGCCCGTGACGGCGGGCCCGTGACGGCGGGCCCGTAGCAGCAGAAGGCCCCGCCGGCTGATCGCCGGCGGGGCCTTCTGGTGACGAACTCAGAGTTCGGGTTCCTTGGGGCGCCCGGCCAACTGGCGGTCGATCGGCTCGGCGTCGATCGGCTCGGCGTCGATCTCAGGCCGCCCATGCCCACCGGCCGCGACGCCGGTGTCCGGCGACTCGCCCGGATCCGGCACCTTCCAGAGGAATCCCTTGACCTTGCGGCCGGGGTTGGTGATGCGGTTCATCCGCTTCGGCACCGCGAACCCGGCGTACTCCAGCTGCCCGTGGCCGTGCTCGTCGACCGGCCCCAGCGGCTGGTGCACCTCGATGAACTCGCCGTTCGGCAGCCGTTTGATGATGCCGGTCTCGACGCCGTGCTCGAGGATCTCGCGGTCGTGCCGCTGCAACCCCAGGCAGAGCAGGTACGAGGACGTGTACGCGATCGGCGGCAGGATGATCAGCGCGATCCGCCCGATCCAGGTCATCGCGTTCAGGCTGATGTCGAACTTGTTGGCGATGATGTCGTTGCCACCGGAGATCAGCAGCACGGCGTAGAACGACAGCGCCATCGCGCCGAGCGACGTGCGCACCGGCACGTCCCGCGGCCGCTGCAGCAGGTGGTGCAGCGCTCTGTCCTTGGTCATCCTCGCTTCGAGGAATGGATAGATCGCCAGCAGCGTGAACATGATCCCGGGCAGCACGACCGTCGGCCAGAGGACCGGCGAGATCGTGTAGTGCCAGAACCTGATCTCCCAGGCCGGGAACAATCGGATCGAGCCGTCCAGGAAGCCCATGTACCAGTCGGGCTGGGTACCCGCACTCACCTGCGCCGGGTTGTACGGCCCGTACAGCCAGACCGGGTTGATCTGGAACACCCCGGACAGCAGCGCGACCGCGCCGAAGACGAGGAAGAAGAACCCGCCGCCCTTGGCCCCGTAGGACGGGTACATCCGCTCGCCGACCACGTTGTCCTCGCGCCGCCCCGGCCCGGGGAACTGGGTGTGCTTCTGCAGCACGACCAGCCCGACGTGGACCGCGATGAGCGCCAGGATGATGCCCGGGATGAGCAGCACGTGCGCGATGTAGAGCCGGGGGATGATCTCGGTGCCCGGGAACTCCGAGCCGAACACCGCGTACGCCACCCAGGTGCCGACGACCGGGATCGACAGCATGATCGCGTGGGCGATCCGCAGGCCCGTGCCGGAGAGCAGGTCGTCCGGCAGCGAGTAGCCGGCGAAGCCCTCGAGGATGCCCAGGGTGAGCAGGCCCACGCCGAGGATCCAGTTGAGCTCACGCGGCTTGCGGAACGCGCCGGTGAAGAACGTCCGCAGCATGTGCACGGTCATCGCGGCCACGAACAGCAGCGCCGACCAGTGGTGGATCTGCCGCATGAGCAGACCGCCGCGGACGTCGAAGGAGATGGCCAGCGTCGAGTCGTACGCCCGGGACATCTCCACGCCGCGCAGCAGCGTGTAGCTGCCGTTGTAGTGGACCTCGGCCATCGACGGGTCGAAGAAGAACGACAGGTAGGTGCCGGACAGCAGCAGGATGATGAACGAGTAGAGGGCGATCTCGCCCATCATGAACGACCAGTTGTCCGGGAAGACCTTGTTCAGGGTCGCCCGGGTGAACTTGGCCGCGGTGTAGCGCTCGTCGGCCCAGTCCGCCGCGCGGCCGACCGCGCTGGCGGGCGGCTTGCCCGTGGAGCGTTCGGTCGTCTGGCTCATGGCCGCTCCCAGAAACTGGGTCCGATGGGCTCGTCGAAGTCCTTCTTCGCGACGAAGTATCCCTCGTCATCCACGGTGATCGCGAGTTTTGGCAACGGACGGGCGGCCGGGCCGAACACCGGCTTGGCGTCCTGCAGCAGGTCGAACTGCGACTGGTGGCACGGGCAGAGCAGCCGGCCGGTCTGCTGCTCGTAGAGCGAGGCCGGGCAGCCGGCGTGCGTGCAGATCTTCGAGTAGGCCAGGTAGTCCTCCCAGCCGAAGTCCGCCTGACCGGCCCGCGCCCGTACGGTCTGACCGGGGCGCAGCCGGACCAGCAGCACCACGGAGTCGGCCACGACCTGCGTGGTCAGGCCGTCCGGAGTGGCGGGGAACACGGTCGCGATGCTGCCGGCCTCGAGGTCGCCGGGCCGGATCAGCCGCCGGTCGGCGGTCATCAGCCGCACGCCCTGCGACCAGCCGGTGCGGAACAGCTCGCCCTTGGGCTTCTTGATCAGGCCACCGAGCGGCACGATCGCGAGCGCGCCCAGCGCCAGGCCCGAGAGCCCGAGAGCCCGCTGCAGCAGCGAGCGGCGGGCGATGCCGGTCATGCCGATGCCGTCGGCCAGGATCGCGGTGGTGGTCTCCCGGTTGGCCGCGGTGGACCGGCCGCTGTGCCGTTCCTGGACCGTCTCCTCCTCGGTGATGAGGAGTTTGGCCCAGAGGACCGCGCCGACGCCGAAGCCGAACAGCGAGATCGCCATCGTCACGCCCATGACCGGGGTGAACCAGACGTAGTCCTTGTTGCTGATGTCGTACTGCCAGGGCAGCACGATGTAGAACACGGTGAACGCGAGGGCGCCGAGGAAGGCCATCACGAAGCAGGCCGCGACGGCCCGCTCGGCCCGGCGCTCGGCCTTGGTCCCGGGGACCGGGAACCGCTCGCGCCGGTGCAGGATCGTGACGCCGTCGAGCTCGGTGGCGATCTCGGTCTGACGCTCCACGTCGGACCCGCGGAACTCGTCGAGGTCGACCTCGCCCGGCGTGCCGTCGGCGGGGTGCTGGGGACCACTCACGATTTCGCTCCGATCCACAGGATCATCAGCATGATGGCGCCGATGCCCAAGATCCAGATCACCAGGCCCTCGGGCACCGGTCCGAGGCGCCCGATCCCGCTGCCGCCCGGGTCGCCCTCGGTCTTCAGCGTCTGCACGTAGTTGGTGATCGCCTGCTTCTGATCGGTGGTCAGCTGGTTGTCGCTGAACACCGGCATGTTCTGCGGGCCGGACAGCATCGCGGTCCAGAACACCTTGTCGCTGGCGTTGGTCAGCGACGGCGCGTACTTCCCCGCGGAGAGCGCGCCGCCCCGGCCGGCGAAGTTGTGGCAGGAGGCGCAGTTGAGCCGGAACAGCTCGCCGCCCTCGGCCAGGTTCGCGTCGGTGCCGCGCAGGTCGCCGGTCGGGACCTCGGGACCGCCGCCGATCGACTGCACGTACGCCGCGATCTGCAGCGTCTCGGCCTCGTTGAAGGCCGGCTTCTTCTCCTGGATCTGCGCGCTCTGGGCGGCCACCGGCATCCGCCCGGTCGAGACCTGGAAGTAGACCGCGGCCGACCCGGTGCCGATCAGCGACGGGCCCTTGTTCAGCACGCCCTGCAGGTTCTGGCCGTGGCAGGTGATGCAGGTGACCTCGAAGAGCTGCTTGCCCTTGCGGATCTCGACCGGGTCGTCGGCGGGCGCCCCGGCGGCCGCGGCGGCGCTCTGGGAATGCGGAGTCGCGGCCGCGGCAACGGTCGCGTACGCCACGCCGACGGAGCCGAGGGCCAGCGCCAGCGCGAGCGCGCCGGTGACCCGGCGGCGCATCCGCGAGCGCGGCCTGCGGCCCTTCTTCGTCGAGGGGCGGTCCGTCATCGGGTTCTCCACCTTCGGTGTCGGCGCGCTGTCGTCGGCGGGCGGCACAGCGCTCACTGGATCAGGTAGATCGTGGCGAACAGCCCGATCCAGACCACGTCGACGAAGTGCCAGTAGTACGACACCACGATGGCTGCCGTGGCCTGGGCCGGGGTGAAGCGGCCCATCGTCGATCTGACCAGCACGAAGATGAAGGCGATCAGGCCGCCGATCACGTGCAGGCCGTGGAAACCGGTGGTGATGTAGAAGACCGAGCCGTAGCCGGTCGCCGAGAGCGTGGTGCCCTCGCCCACGAGGCTGCGGTACTCGTTGGCCTGGCCGAGCACGAAGACCAGGCCGAGCACGAAGGTGAACAGGAACCAGCGGCGCAGCCCGTAGACGTCGCCGGCCTCGGCCTTGAACACCCCGATCTGGCAGGTCACCGAGGAGGAGACCAGGAAGATCGTGACCACCAACGCGTACGGCACGTTGAGCTCGGTCGGTTCCATCGGCCAGTTGCCCGGGTGCGCCGCGCGCACCGTGAAGTACATGGCGAACAGGCCGGCGAAGAACATCAGCTCGCTGGACAGCCAGATGATGGTCCCGACGCTCACCATGTTGGGCCGGGTGAGCGAGTGGGCCGTGCTGCCCTCGTACGTCGCCGTCGTCACGGCAGCATCATTCCACGGGCCCTGTCATCCCACCCGTCGGGGTCGAGTGCGTGTTCGCGCAGGTCCGAGGGGTTCTCAGGGTTCGCGGGCGGCCCTTTACCAACCGGTACGGCGACCCTCCCGGCACGGTTCGACGCCTCCACCCGTGAGCACGGAGGGTGACGATCGTTCGTGGTGACGTTCCGCGACCAAGCGGGCCGTTTCGCGACCGCGTCACGCCTGCCCCAGGCGTGACCCGCTCCGGTCGGTGGTAATGACCTGCGGGTCGTTGGGCCGTACGGGTGATATCCACCCTCGCGTACGGCGTGTCGCCCGGTGCGCCGGGCGGCGGCCCCGCCGCATCGTTGACCACGTGGCGTGACCGACTTACAGTTCGCGGGTCCGATTCGGCGCCACCCCCTGGCCCGAACGGCACCGTCTAGGAGGCGGAGGAGACGTGGTCTCTGGATCCCGTCCCGGCAGCAGCTCGCAACGCGCGGTGCGCAAGGTCTCCACGACCCGGCGTGAGTGCGCGGTCTGCGGTGAGCGGCTTTCGGCTTACAACCCGGGTCCCAACTGCTTCGTCCACTCGACGAGCGCGTCGCACCGCCCCGACGCCTGGCAGCGTCGCTGACTGCTTCTAGACTGCGGCCATGACCGCAGCGGGTGCGCCGTCCACCGTGATCGTCTTCAGTCATGATCCGCTGGTACGCGAGCAGGTCCGCTCGGCGGTCGGCCGTCGCCCCGCCGCCGATCTCGGCCGCATCGACTGGATCGAATGCGCGACCGGCGCCGAGGTCGTCGCCCGCATCGACGCCGGCGGCGTCGACGTGGCGATCCTCGACGGGGAGGCGCAGCCGACCGGCGGGATGGGCATCAGCCGGCAGCTGAAGTACGAGATCGAGGACTGCCCGGCGCTGTGCGTGCTGCTCGGCCGGCGCGACGACCGGTGGCTGGCCACCTGGTCGCTGGCCGACGCCACCATCGACCGCCCGCTCGACCCGGTCACCGCCGCCGAGACGGTCGCGCGGCTGCTGCGCGACCGCGCCCGCGGCGTGCCGGTCATCCGGTAGGGGCAGCGCGGTGACGGGCCCGCGGAGCTGGCCCGCGGTGCTCTCGACCCTGGTGGCCGGGGAGTCGCTGGAGGCCGCCGACACGGCCTGGGCGATGGGCGAGATCATGGCCGGCGAGGCCACCCCGTCCCAGCTGGCCGCGTTCGTGGTGCTGCTGCGGGCCAAGGGCGAGACCGCGGCCGAGCACGCCGGGCTGGTCGAGGCCATGCTCACGGCCGCCGCCCGGGTGCAGGTCTCCGGGCCGCTGCTGGACGTCGTCGGTACCGGCGGCGACCGGGCCAACACGGTCAACCTCTCGACCATGTCCGCGCTGGTCGCGGCCGGGGCCGGGGCCCGGGTGGCCAAGCACGGCAACCGGGCCGCGACCTCCTCGGCCGGCGCCGCGGACGTGCTCGAGGTGCTCGGAGTGGCGATCGCGCTGCCGGCCGCGGGCGTGGCCCGCTGCGTCGACGAGGCCGGCATCGGGTTCTGCTTCGCGCCGGTGTTCCACCCCGGCATGCGGCACGCGGGCGTGACCCGGCGGGAGATCGGCGTCCCCACGGTCTTCAACTTCCTCGGCCCGCTGACGAACCCGGCCCGGCCGAGCTCGCTCGCGGTCGGCTGTTCGGACGCGCGGATGGCGCCGATCATGGCCGAGGTGCTGGCCGGGCGGGGCGACAGCGCGCTGGTCTTCCGCGGCGACGACGGGCTGGACGAGCTGACCACGACGACGACCTCGCGGGTCTGGGTCGTGCACCACGGCACGGTGACCGAGCAGCGGCTCGACCCGGCCGAGCTGGGCGTGGCCCCGGTCGACCGGGACGCGCTGCGGGGCGGGGACGCCGCGTACAACGCCAAGGTGGCGCGGAACCTGCTGGCGGGGGAGCGCGGGCCGGTGCGGGACGCGGTCCTGCTCAACGCCGGGGCCGCGCTGGCCGTGTACGACGGGCTGGGCTCGTCGCTGCTGGCGGCGATCGCGGGCGGGATGCAGCGGGCGGCGGCGGCGATCGACAGCGGGGCGGCGGCCGACGTGCTCGACCGCTGGGTCTCGGTCAGCCAGGACGCGGCCGAAGCGAAGGGCTGAGCCGTGCCGGGTCGGGCTCCCGCTCCGGCCGTCCCGGACGGTCGGCCGCCGCGACGGCCGGAGCGGGAGAACTAGGAGAGCTCGACGAGCTCGTCCACCGAGTAGCCGCACGGGTTGGTCGGCCCGGCGCACCGGCTGGTGCCGCAGACGCCGAGCGGGTGCCGCCCGAGCCGGACGCCCATCCGCGCCCCGCCGGCCCGGACGACGACCATCCCGGTCTCGTCCTCGCCGACGGGCTCGACGTCATCCAGCCCGTGCAGCCCGGTCACCCGGCGGACCGCGATCTCCGCGACCTGGGCCCGCATCCCGACCGAGGTCCGCCCGCGCAGCAGTTCCGGCAGCACCCGGCCGTCGTCGGCCGCGGCCGCCAACCGGGGCGCGCTGACCGAGGTGACGTGCCCGTACAGGAAGCCGCCGGGCAGCACGAGCACGTTGCCGGCGAACCGGTCGCCGCCGAGGTGGGTGGTCTCCCAGACCCGGCCCGGCGCGGCCTCGGCCAGCGCCTTGGCCACCGGCCGGCCGAGGGTGGCGCAGCACATGTCCTTGGTGCCGTGGGTGCAGACGCCGAACACGGCCTCGGTGATCGGCGTGCCGACCCCGCCCTGTCCGGCCGCGACCGCGGCCAGGTCGACGTCGGCCAGCTCGCGCAGGTCGGAGATCTCGAGGCGCTCCAGCCAGCGGCGGCCCGGGTGGGCACTGCCGACGAGCACGGTCCGGCGGCTCGGCGCCCCGGACCGGTAGCCGGGCCGGCGGACCAGCAGCGGTCGCAACCCGTGCCGCCGGCGCAGCTCCCCCAGCTCGCGCAGTCGCCGACCGGGCAACGCTTCGGCCAGGACCCGGTCGGCGACGTCGCGGGCCCACGCCTCAGGATGCTCGATCAGCACCCAGGACCGCATCGGGGTCGCGGTGCCTTCCGGGGTCTCGCCGAGCGTGCGCGCGACGGTGGCGCAGCCGGGCGCGGGCGTGGCAGTCGGAGCCTCTCGGGACGCCACGGCTGTCATGAGGAAAGGTTAGCCTGCCCTAACTCGTAGGGCCAGACCGGGTCATTCGAAGCCGATGGAGAAAGCAGCCTCGAGGTCGTGGCGCGAGTACGCCCGGAAGGCGATGTGGGTCGAGGTGTCCAGCACGCCCGGCACCTTGTCCAACTGCCCGGCGATCACGTCGGCGACCTGGTCGAACTCGCGCACCCGCACGATCGCGACGAGATCGACGTCGCCGGCCACCGAGTACACCTCGCTGACGCCGTCCAGGGCCGCGATGGCCTCCGCGACCTCGGGGATCGCGTCGGTGGCGGCGGTGACCATGACGATCGCGGTGATCACTTCGGCAGCCTACCGGGTCCGCGGCCGGCCGGAAGGCGATCGCCGAGCTCGGGTTCGTGCCCAACCGGGCCGCCCGGACGCTGGTGACGCAGCGGACCGACACGGTCGCGCTGGTCGTGTCGGAGTCGGAGGAGCGGTTCTTCGCCGAGCCGTACTTCGCCGGGTGCCGGACGACGTGGCCGTGGTCGGCTTCGACGACTCGCCGTTCGCGCCGCACACGGACCCGCCGCTGACGACCGTGCACCAGCCGGTCGACGCGATCGGCCGCGAGATGGTCCGGCGGTTGCTCGCCCGCATCGGCGGTGGGAAGCCGGAGCAGGACCTGG
>DASYKU010000113.1 GCA_035995165.1 Mycobacteriales bacterium | reverse complement strand
GACCTCCCCGGCGCGGTCGGCCGCGCCGCCGCGGAGGGGCTCGTCTCGTCCGAAGTGGACGCTCAGGAGGCGTCGTACTTCCTGTCCCGCGGGGCGTTGCGCCGCACCGACGGGCCGGGGATGAGCCACTGGCGCAAGCAGCTGTTCATCGTGCTGGCCCACAACGCCGGCGACCCGGCCGAGTTCTTCGGACTCCCCCGCAGCCGCACCGTCGTCATGGGTTCCGACGTCGACGTCTAGGTCGACCTAGTAGAAGCTCAGGCGCGCCAAGGGCTCCACGAGCTCGCGCTCCTCGTACGCGAGGTGGCTCAGCAGCGTGTCGGTCAGCAGGTCCGCGGCCGCGCGCAGCTCCTTGATCCCGTCCGGCCCGGCCACGAACGCGACCAGCGCCCGGTCGACCTGCTCCAGCACGCCGTGGATCGCGACGTGCTCCTCCTGCAGGCGGTCGATCACCGGGACCAGCCGCGGGTCGGCCCGGCGCAGGTGCGGGAAGACGCTCTGGTCCTCGATCGTGTGGTGCGTCGTGACCACCCGGCAGTACGACTCGCAGTAGACGCCGACGGTCCAGTTGTTCTGCCGGATCGTCATCTGGTTGATGTGGTCGCGAGCCACGCCCGGGTCGGTCGCGCCGGTGGAGACCTGCTCGATGAGGTCGCGGATGCGGGTCAGTTCCTCACGCAGGCCGTCGTGGACCTGGATCAGGTGCCGGCCGGTGGCGATCTCGTGCGCGGTGTACTCGCGGGCGGGGTCCGGGTTCGGGCCGGCCGGCCTCGCGGACTCGTCCCACACCCGCAGGTCGGACAGCCGTACGCCGTCGTCCGGGGTGGGCGTGACTCGAAAACCGTCCGCATACAGCCGCTCCGCCGCGGCTGTTGCCGGGATCGACTCGGCTGCTTGCCCGACAGCCTGCCCGTCGGCGTCCTCGGCCGACTGCCCGACGGTCTGCCCGGCTGGCCGCCCATCGGCGTCCCTGGCTGACTGCCCAGCCGACTGCCCGGCAGACCGCTTGGCCGACTGCCTGGCGGGCTGCCCGGCAGACCGCTTGGCCGACTGCCCGGCTGGCTGCCCGGCGGCCTGCCGGTCGGCTCGCTCGGCCGCGACCCTGTCGGCGGCCGGCTCGGCCGCCAGCCCGTCGGCTTGCCGGGCCGCCTGCTCGGCGGCTTGCTCGGCAGCTTGCTCGGCGGCGTGCTCGGCGGCTTGCTCGGCGGCGACGAGCTCGCGGACCGCGGGGACGACCTCGCCGGCGTACCGGCGGAGCAGTTCGGGATCGTCGCCCATCACGATGAAGCCGGTGAACCGCTGGGTCAGCGCGAGCTCGGCCAGTTGCTCGGCCCACATCTCGGCCGGCCCCTGCAGGAACCCGGTACCGCGCGGCGCGAACGTCCCGGCGATGTTGTAGAGCCGCCGGATCCCGGCCGGGTCGCGCCCGGCCTCCTCGGCCGCCTCGTCGATCGTGCGGTTCATGCCCGGCAGCACATCCGGCGCCGCGTACGGACTGCTGGGCAGCCAGCCGTCCCCGAGCCGCCCGGTCAGCCCGAGCATCCGCTTCTTGTACGAGCCGATCCAGATCCCGACATCGTGCGCCGGAGCCGGCCCCGGGTGCGCACCCCAGACCCGGTAGTGCTCGCCCTCGAGACGGATCGTGCCGCCGCCGACGTCCCAGACCGCACGGATGATCCGGATGCCCTCGTCGAGCGCGTCGACCGCGGACTTCGCGGTCAACCGCGGGCCGCCGACGGCCGCGATCGCGTCGTAGAACCCGCCGGCGCCGAGGCCGAGCTCGACCCGCCCGCCGGTGAGCAGGTCCAGGCTGGCGACGCTGCGGGCGAGCACCGCCGGCGGCCGCAGCGGCAGGTTGGCCACGTTCGGGGCGACGGTGATCCGCTGCGTGCTGGCCGCGATCACCGACAGCAGCGTCCAGGTGTCCAAGAACCGGGCCTGGTACGGATGGTCCTGCACGCTGACCAGATCCAGCCCGAGCTGCTCGCTCAGCTGCGCCAGCGCGACCACCCGATCCGGGTCGTCGGCGGACGGGGTCAGGAAACTGCCGAACATGAGATCCACACCGAGATCGTATGCCAGACAGACGAGTGGTCGCACAGAACGTCTTCTTGATAGCCTGATCACATGCTCGACGACGACCTCGGCTGGTCCCTCGGCGTGGTCTTCCGCACGTACGTCCGCACCGCCGAGGCGCTGGTCAGCGAGCTGCCCGGCGGCCCGCGCGGGTTCCAGGTGCTGGCGGCGGCGGCGCAGGAGCTGCCGGTCGCGCAGGGCGTGCTGGCTCAGCGCCTCGGCATCGACCGGACCGTGATGACATACCTGGTGGACGACCTGGAGGCGGCCGGCCTGGTCGCCCGCCGGCCGGTGCCCGACGACCGCCGCAACAAGCAGATCGTCGCGACCGAGGCGGGCCGGGCGCGCTGGGAGCAACTGCGGACCCGGCTGGCCCGGGCCGAGGACCACGTCCTGGCGCCGCTGACGGGCCAGGACCGCGACCGCTTCCGCACGCTGCTGCGCACGCTGGCGCTCCGGGCCCAGGAGCTCGACCCGGTCACCGACGCGTGCGCCATGGTCGAGGACCTCGACGGCGCCCGCCCCCGCCACTCCGCCCGCCACTGACCCCGTCTCCGCCACTGACCCCGTCGCCGCCACTCACCCGTCGCCGCCACTGACCCCGTCGCCCGCCGGCGCCGCCTCTCACGCCCTCGGCCGCCTGCGCTGAACACTGTCGTCAGGTCTGCGCGCCGGCGCCGCGCGACGCTCACCGGCCGGGTGTCTGCGGGCGAACCGCGCGCTGGCGGGCGGCCTCGTAAAGGACGACCGTGCCGGCGGTCGCGGCGTTGAGCGAGCTCGCCGCGCCGGTGATCGGGATCCGCGCGGTCGTCTGCGCCGCCTCGCGCCACGCTGCCGACAGACCGTTCGTCTCGTTGCCGATCAGGACAAGCGTGGGCCCGGTCAGGTCGACATCGGCGAGATCTGCGTCGCCATGCTCGTCGGTCGCGACGACACGGGCGTCGCTCCATTCCAGCACTTCGCGATGGCTCGGCACCCGCACCACCGGGATCGCGAACAACGAGCCCGTACTCGCCCGCACCGCCCGAGGATCGTACGGATCGGCGGCGTGCCCGGTCACGATCACCCCGTGCGCGCCGAACGCGTCGGCGGAGCGGACCAGCGTGCCGATGTTGCCGGGCGTGGTGGGACGGTCGAAGACGACCACGAGCAGGTCCGGCCGCGGCGCGATCCGGTCCAGGCGGTCCGCCCGCAGGCCGACGACCGCGATCAGCTCCTGCTCGTCCTTGCCGCCGAGCTCCTGCAACATCTCCGGCGCGAGGGCGACGTGCTCGTACCGGGCCAGCAGGTCCTCGGCCCAGCGCGACCGCGTCCCGCCGGCGTGCAGCAGGGTCCGGATCTCCCACCCGTGCTCGGCCGCCAGCGTGATCGGACGGACGCCCTGAACCAGGAACTCACCCGCCCGCTGCCGCTTGGTCCGGTTGGACAGCAGCGCCTGCCACTGTTGGAAGGCCGCGTTGCGGGTGGTGATCCGGCGCACCGGCCCATTCTGTCGGTGCGGCCCGGCAGGATCCGCAGCATGTTCGCCGACGAGTTCGACGCGCCGGACCTCGACCTGTCCGTCTGGTTGCCGCACTACCTGCCGGCCTGGAGCTCGCGGGCCGAGACCGCCGCCGTCTACGAGCTCCGCGACTCGTGCCTGCGGCTGTTCATCCCGCCCGAGCACGGACCCTGGATGCCGGCCGAGCACCCGACGCCGCTGCGGCTGTCCGGGATCCAGACCGGCAACTTCTCCGGCCCGGTCGGCAGCACGATCGGCCAGCAACCACTCGAGGGCGGCTCGGTGGTACGGGAGGAGCAGGAGTTCTTCGCCGGCTTCACCCCGCGCTACGGCCGGCTGTCGATGCGGGCGCGGATGACGATCACGCCGCGCTCGATGGCGGCCTGGTGGATGGTCGGCCTGGAGGACCAGCCGGAGCGCTGCGCCGAGATCTGCGTCTTCGAGGTCTTCGGAGACGCGGTGCAGCCGGGCTCGGCCGCGGTCGGCATGGGCCTGCATCCGTTCCGGGATCCGAACATCACCGAGGACTTCGAGGCCGTACGACTCCCGATCGACGTGGCCGAGTTCCACGACTACACCGTGGACTGGACACCGACGGCGGCGACCTTCTCCGTGGACGGCGCGGTGATCCGTAGCTGCCCGCGGCCACCGGACTACCCGATGCAGATGATGGTCGCGGTGTTCGACTTCCCGGACCGCTCCGCCGGCGACGACGCCGACGCCGTCCCCGACCTCACCATCGACCACCTCCGCGCCGACTGAGCGGTGCCTCCGCCGGCCGGCAGGTCCTGCTGCCTACTCGTCGGGGTCGAGGAGGGGAAAGAGGCGGGCGACGACCGCGACCGGGGCGGCGCCAGGTGGCCGGTGGGCCGGTGACTCCTCGCGGTCGCCGTACCGGGCGACGGCCCGGCGGATCACGGCGCCGACATCGCGCAGCTCGGCCGGGGTGAGGTAGAGGACCTGGCTGAACGCCTCGTCGTGCTGCCACCGGCGCGGTGCGCGGTCGCGGGCGGCGAGCCAGCGCTGGTAGCTCTCGTCCTCCAGCCCGCGGGCGAGCAGGTCGAGGTCCCGGCGGCCCGATTGGTCGGCCGGGTCCGCGTGCTCGGGGTGGCCGGGACGACTCGGGTCGACCAGGCGCCAGGGCCGTCGACGGCCGGTCCGGCCGGGCACCTCCTCGACCAGCCCGTACCGCTCGAGCTGCCGCAGGTGGAACGAATGCAGCCCCGAGTTCCCGCCGAGCTCGCGAGCCGCCTCGGTCGCGGTCACCGTGCCGACGCGGGTGAGCAGCTCCAGCAGACGGGCCCGCACCGGGTGATCCAGCAACGCGGCCACGGCCCGGTCCCGCGGCTGCACCCACCGCTCCCCGGATCCCACGTTGCAAACTATGCTTGTTTGCAAACCTGCCGTCAAAGTGGCTCCGAGGAGGAGTGTCGATGACCATTCTGCCGATCCGCCTGTTCGGGGACCCGGTGCTGGCGACGGCGGCGGATCCGGTGGTGGCGTTCGATGCGGAGCTGCGGCGGCTGGTCCGCGACCTGCACGACACGCTCTACGACGAGCAGGGTTCGGGCCTGGCGGCGCCGCAACTCGGTGTTGGTCTGCGGGTCTTCACATTCCACGTCGACGGCGTCGAGGGCGGGCTGGTCAACCCCGAGCTCGACTTCCCCGACGACGAGGAGCAGGACGGCCCCGAGGGCTGCCTCTCGATGCCGGGGCTCTACTTCGACACGATCCGCCGGCAGAACGTCGTCGCCCGCGGCTTCTCCGACCGCGGCGACCCGCTACAGATCGTCGGGACCGGACACCTGGCGCGCTGTCTCCAGCACGAGACCGACCATCTGGACGGCGTCCTGTTCATCGACCGGATGGACACCGCCCGCCGCCGCGCCGCCCTGCGCGCCCTACGCGAGGCGTCCTGGGCCCAGGACGGCGTGCCCCGTGTGAAGATCAGCCCGCACGCAGCACCCAACCCGTTCCGCTGACGGGCTCTCGTCAGAGGAGATCGAGGAGCGGTCCGACTTCCTGGTTGGCGTACCAGAGCAGCTCGTAACCCTCGGCTCCGTCGACCACGAACTTCGCGTCGTCGCTGCCGAGGTCGGCCTCCAGCACCACGGCCACCGCCGCCGCCACCGCCTTCTCAGCCTCGGTGCCGTCGATGTGCACGGCCGCGACGAGCTTGAGCGGCACGGTCTGCGACACCCGGACCACCGCCCGGTCGAGGTCGGGCCGCAGCGTGACCTCCTCCTCCGGGATGTCCGCGGCCACAACTGCCCGCCGCGGCACCGCGCCCGGATCCTGGTCGAGCAGCCGGAGCGAACCCCGGGCGGCGTCCAGAAGAGCCGCATACTCCAGCTCGTCCAGGTCGCTGTCCCGATACCACTCCCGCAGCTGCGGGGTCACCGCGAAGCCGGTCAGCGGCGCCGGCCCGAGCTCGCCCGCGTCGATCAGCTCGCGCAGCGTCTGGGTCGTCGCCGGGAAGTAGACCCGCATCAGCTCACCGCCCCCGTTCTCAGTTCCGGCCCGCCATGGCGCAGAGCCGCCGCGCTGGTGCGCAACGCCGTCGCCAGCACGGCTTGGCGCCGCCGCGGGTCCATCAGGTTGGCCCCGATCGACTCCAGATCCTCCGGCCCCGGCCCGAGCAGCGTCACCGCCGTACCCGACCGGCGCAGCGCCTCGGCGTCCGCCAGCACCCGCCTGGTCACCAGCCGCCGCCAGCGCCGCTCCGCCCGCGCCATCGGTGAGCGCGGCCGGTCGTAGGCGAAGGACGCCATCGGCGCCAGCACGTACGCCTCGTCGAGGCCGGCGCCGGTCAGCAGGTCGAGCGAGGTCGGTGACAGCGTCCCGCCGTCCACGTACGGATCCCCGTTGATCACGACCGGTGCATACCACCCCGGGATCGCACAGGAGGCGGTGACCGCGTCAGCGAGCGTGGCCGGCGGCGATCCCGGCCGCCCGAACGCCGTCCGGATCCCGGCGCCGTAGTCCATCGCGACGATCCAGGCCCGCGGCATCGAGGGCCAGCCACCGGCGTCGAGCGGCGCCGAGACATGCTCGATCATCCGGTGCAGCGGCTGGAGGGTGCCGCGCCCGCGCGGCAGCGCGGCCGAGAACGCCGCCATCGGCGGCACCCGCCGCGGGTGCCGGGCGGCCTCAAGCAGCAACCGGGGTGAGCCGACGCCGAGACCCGGCCGAGGCGGCACCGCGCCGCCGCTGTCACGGTCGTAGTCCCAGCTGATGTCCGGGTCGGACGGCAGCGGGGTGCCCTGCTGGTGGCGCAGCGCCACGTCGACGCCGATCCCGCAACCGAGCAGAGCCGCCATGACCGAGCCGGCCGACGTCCCGATGCAGACTTCGACGTCCCGGGCGTCGAAGCCCTCCTCCGCCTCCAGTGCGTGCAGCGCCGCAGTCATCCAGGTGAGGCCGAGCAACCCACCCGCGCCGAGAACCAGACCGCGCCGCACGCCGTCACCCTTCGCCGTCATTCGACCGTGTCCACGAGCTCGGACAGCGACTCCTCCAGCAACGACCCGATCACGTCCACGTCCGGCAGCGAGTCCCGGTCGGCATTGAGCCCGTAGTAGACACGGCCGTTGTAGGACGTCAGCCCGATGCT
This sequence comes from Mycobacteriales bacterium, assembly GCA_035995165.1. Taxonomy (NCBI): domain Bacteria; kingdom Bacillati; phylum Actinomycetota; class Actinomycetes; order Mycobacteriales; species Mycobacteriales bacterium. The sequence continues at coordinate 45,667 of DASYKU010000113.1, read as the reverse complement.
CAGGCCTTGGCCCCGGGCCAGTGGAACGACCGGGAACAACTCCAGCAGCTGCGCTCCTCCCGCATACAGCGGGAACTGCGGGCCAGGGACGTTGGTGACGACGAGATTGAAAAGGCGGCGGGTGAACCCGTTGGCGGCCCGGGCGCCGAGCGAGTGCAGCGTCGGGGGCGCGAAGCCGCCCAGCGCGACCAGCGCGTCTGCGCCGACCGACTGGCCGGACTCCTTGTGCGCCTTCATCGCGAAGCTGACCTGGGACAGCCGGACCACCGGGTCCGGCTCCCCCACTGGCAGATCCACCAGGTAGGACGAGACGCGGTTTCCCGCCGTACCGCGCTGCTCGTCGGTCCGCACCGACACCGGCACCAACGCGCGCATCGTCGTGGACGCGGTCACCGCCTCGCCCCGCGACAGCAGCCAGCCCCGTAAGGCGCCGGCCACGGTCGCGAGCACGACGTCGTTCACGGTCCCGCCGTGCTGCTTGCGGACCCGCTTGTAATCGTCGAGATCCGTTCGCGCGACGCCGAAGCGACGCTGCTCGCCGATGGGCACGTTCATCGGCGTGGACGGCGCCGGCCGGGCGGCGACCCGGGCCGCGGCGGCCAGACCGCCCACGGCGCCGATCAGCTTCCCCGCAGTGCTGCGGATGTCGAGCACGCCCATCCGGACGGTGTCGGCGACCGCGGTCGGCCGCCGGACCAGCTCGGTCACGGCGTCGGTGACCAGGCCGACCATGCCGGGCGGCGGAGCCGGCATCCAGAGGTCGTCCGGCAGGTCCCGCGGGGTCGGGGAGACGTCCAGGATCACCTGGCCGATGTCGACCGCGCTGACGCCGTCGACCATCGCGTGGTGGGTCTTGCTGATGACCGCGATCCGGCCACCCTCCAGCCCCTCCACCAGGTACATCTCCCAGAGGGGGCGGTTGCGGTCAAGCCGGCGGGACATCAACCGGCTCACCAGCTCACGCAGCTGCGCGTCCGAGCCCGGCCGTGGCAGCGCCGAGCGCCGCACGTGGAAGGTGACGTCGAAGTCGGCGTCGTCCACCCAGACCGGGTTGGCCAGGTGACCGGGCACCCAGCGGATCTTCTGCCGATAGCGCGGGACGAGGTTGATCCGCTGCTCGATCAGCTGCACGAGGCGGTCGTAGTCGAAGCCCTCGGAGGGTGGTTCGAAGACCAGGAGGCCGCCGACGTGCATCGGCGTGGTCGGCTCCTCCATGTAGAGGAAGGAGACGTCGAGGGCGCTCAGGCGATCAGGCATGGGACGCCCCTCCTCGCAGTCCGCCGCGGACCGGATGGCCCGCTGAAGCACGACCATCGTGACATGCAGGCAGGAAGAGCGTCGGTGGCCGTCCACAAGCTGCGAAGTTGTCCACAGATTGCGTATCGATACTTGCAACCGCATGTACCGGTCGAGCACCGTGACGTCCGAACGCCCTCACCGTGCTTGCAGATTGGATTGCGATGACGACAGCGGCACAGCCCCAGGTGGAGACCGACGTCCTCGTGGTCGGGTCCGGACCGGCCGGCGCGGCCGCCGCGCTGTTCCTGGCGACCTACGGGACCTCGACGATGCTGGTCACCAAGTACAACCGGCTGTCGGACAGCCCCCGCGCGCACATCACCAACCAACGCACGATGGAGACGATGCGCGACGTGGGCGTCGAGGCCCGGTTGATGCGTGAGGCGACGCCCTGGGAGCTGATGGGCAACACGACGTTCTGCACGAGCCTGGCCGGCGAGGAACTCGGACGGATCCCGTCCTGGGGCACCGACACCATCCGGCACGCGAACTACGAGCTGCAGAGTCCGTGCACCATGCTCGACGCGCCGCAGACGATCACCGAGCCGGTGATGATGCAGGCCGCTCAGGAACGGGGCACCCGGGTCCGGTTCGACACCGAATACCTCAGCCACACGCAGGACGCCGACGGTGTCACGACGATCGTGCGGGACCGCCTCACCGGTGGCGAATACGCGATCCGTTCCCAATACCTGGTCGGCGCCGACGGCGCGCGCAGCAAGGTCGCGGCCGATCTGGACCTGCCCTTCGAGGGTCCGGGCGCGGTCGGCGGCTCGATGAGCATCGTCTTCGAGGCCGACCTCTCCCGCTTCGTGGCGCACCGCCCGTCGGTGCTCTATTGGATGCTGCAGCCGGGCGCCGAACGTGAGGGCGTCGGTCTGGGTGTGCTGCGGATGATCAAGCCGTGGAACGAGTGGATGCTCATGTGGGGGTACGAGGTGGCCGCCGGGCCGCCGAGCTTCACCGACGACTTCATCCGCGAGCTCGCCGTCAACCTCGTCGGCACCGAGGACTTCGAGATGCGGGTGCAGTCCGCGTCGCCGTGGACGGTCAACCACCAGTTCGCCAAGACCATCGGGCGCGGACGGGTGTTCTGCGCCGGCGACGCCGTGCACCGCCACCCCCCGACCAACGGGCTGGGCTCCAACACCTCGATCCAGGACGCCTACAACCTGGCCTGGAAGCTCGCACACGTGGTGAAGGGCGTCGCCTCCCCCGGTCTGCTCGACACGTACGACGTAGAGCGTGCGCCGGTGGCCCGGCAGATCGTCGAGCGGGCGAACAAGAGCATCGGCGACACCGGCAAGATCCTGGCTGCGCTGGAGCTGTCCGACACCACCGACGTGGCCAAGCTGCAGCGGCAGCTCGACCTGCGTAAGGCGCCGGGTCCGGAGGGCGAGCGCATTCGCGGCGCGCTGCGGGACGCGATCGCGTATAAGGCGTACGAGTTCGATGCGCACGGTGTGGAGCACAACCACCGGTACGCCTCGGCCGCGGTCGTGCCCGACGGCTCTCCCGAGCCCGACTTCACCCGTGACCGCGAGCTGTTCGCGCAGCCGACGACCTGGCCGGGCGCGAAGCTGCCGCATACCTGGGTGACGGAGGGCGGCCTGCGGACCTCGACGCTCGACCTCGCCGGGCACGGCGCGTTCAGCGTGGTCACCGGGATTGGCGGCGAGGCCTGGCTGGAGGCGGCGGGCCAGCTGGCCGACAAGCTCGGTATGACGATCACGCCGATCTCGATCGGCCCGGGCCAGCCGTACGAGGACCCGTACGGGACCTGGGCCGACCTGCGCGAGATCGACGACGGCGGCGTGCTGCTGGTCCGGCCGGACCTGCACATCGCGGCACGCGCGCTGACCGCTCCCGAGTCGGCACAGCACGCGCACGGCTGGCTGTCCGACGCACTGGCCGCCGTCCTGCAGCGGGAGGTCTAGCGCAGAGACGTGCCGAGCAGGATCTCCAGTTCGCCGACGGTCGTGTCGACGTCGACGTGGTGGACGCCGACCATGCCCGCGGCGGCCGCCGCCCGGACGTTGGGCCGCAGATCGTCGACGAAGACGATCTGCTCCGCCGGCAGCCGGAGCCGCTCGGCGGCGAGCACGAAGATGGCGGGGTCGGGCTTGCGCAGCCCGACCTCGCCGGAGATCACGACTGCGTCGAAGAGCGTGTCCCAGCCGTCGCGGACGTAGTCCAGGCCCCAGGAGTTCGACAGCAGACCGGTGCGGATGCCGGCGACCCGGGCCGCCCGGACCGTGTCGATCATGGTCGGCACGACCTCCATACCGGAGAACATGCGGGTGAGCATTCCGGCCGTCCGGTCGGCGTCGGCCGGGGACGACCCGGCCAGCTCGGCCGCGAGCAGCCGTTCGAACTCGGCCGCGTCGACCCGTCCGGTCTCCAGGTCGTGGACGGGGTTGCTGGTGGAGTCGGGGCCGAGCCAGCGTCGCATCAGCTCGGAGAACCGGTCGGAGTCGACGCCCTCCCGCCGCGTCCACGCACCGATGAACTCCGACAGCGGGTTGGTCAGCACGCCGCCGTAGTCGACGAGCAGGCCCCGCAGCTCAGCAGCCACACCCTCACAACTACCTGACGACCGTCCCTCGTGGACAGCCGGGGTCGGCTCATCTGGCCGGCGCTCGGCTGAGCAGCCGGCGACGTTTCGGTGCCGGGTCGGGTGCGCCGGTCAGCTGCCGGGCGAGCTCGGCCATGGCCCGACGCAGCGGGCTCACCGGGGCCGCCTCGGCCAGCGTCGCCCCGGTCCGCATGGCCAGATCAAGCACCGCCGGCGCGGCCGGCAGGTAGGCGGCCGCGTCGATCCCGGCCCAGCGCTGCAACGCGGCGGCGATCTCGCGCTGCGGCTCGCCCGGGAGCACCGTCGCCCGTACGCGATTCACCACGACCAGCGGCGCGGCTCCGGGCAGCACCTCCCGCAGTTCGTCCAGCGCCCGGATGAGCCGCTGCAGCCCGACCGGATCGGCCGCGCCCACGCACACCACCGTGTCGGCCGACTCCAGCACGGCCAGGGTCGAGCCGTTCCGCCGCGGCGCGGCCGTGTCGTACGAGAGTTCCTCGTCCTGTTCCAGGCAGAACCCGCAGTCGACGACGGTGAGCGCGGACAGGTGCCGGGCCTGGGCCAGAGCGGCCTGCACGGCCACGGGCGGCAGCTCGGGCCAGCGGTCGGCGCGGGTGATCCCGGTCAGCGCGCGCAGGTTCGGCCGCAATTGGCGGCTCTGCTGGGCCAGCCGGGTCGGATCCAGCCGGCCGGCGACCGCATCCCGGCAGGCCAACGCCAGCCCGGCCGACTCGTCCAGCAGTCCGAGCGTCTGCGCGACCGTCCCGCCGTACGGGTCGGCGTCCACGAGCAACGTCGAGACGCCGAGCCGGGCGGCTTCGTCGGCGACGCCGATCGCGACCGTCGTACGCCCGGGCGCGCCGGTCGGTCCCCAGACGGCCAGCACCCGGCCCCGCCCGCGAGCCGGCATCGGGGTCCGCGCCGGCGGACCGAGAACGGGCAGCGCGGCCGCCGGATCCGCGAACCAACCGCTGTCGGCGGCGACACCGTCGGCGACCGCCTCGATGACCACCCGGGCCACCTCGGCGGCACCCGCGTCGATCGGCAGCACCCGCGGTACGCCGGCCCGCCGCAGCCGGGTCTCCGCAGCCGCGTCGCCCGCGGCGGTCAGCCCGATCGCGACCACCCCGGAGGAGCCCAGCCGGCTCACCGCCTCGCGGTCGAGCCCGCCGAGGTCCGCCGACAACAGCACCGCCCGGGCCGTTCCGACGGCCGCCGAGGCCAGCAGCTCGGGCAGGTCCACACAGCGCCCGACGACGGTCACACCGTGGTCCCCCCTCTCCAGCGCGACCACCAGGTCCGGTTCCCAGGGTGCGCCCGGCATCGCCGTGACGACCGGTATCCGCATCACGGCTGGGTCCCGCCGTCCCGGTCGCAGGGCGTGACCGATGCGCCGGCCGGTGCACCGTCGACCACCACCAGCCGGATCGTGGAATCGACCCCGAGCACCGCCAGCAGCCGGTCCGCATCCGCCCGGCCGACCCGGAGGACGACCTGCAGCAGCCCGGTGCCGGTAGCCAGCGCGCCGGAGCCGTCGGTGCGGACGTCCTGGACGGCGGCCGAGGCCAGCACCCGGCGCGGACCGCAGTCCTTGGTCCCGGCCCAGACCTCGACGGCCTGGCCGCGCTGTAGGGAGGGCGCGTTCTCCGGCCGGACCGGCAGGTTGACCACGAGCGCCGGGTCGCCGGTCCGTACCGCGGTGACCGGCAGCAGCTCACCGGCGGACAGGGCCCGGGTGACCGTCCGTCCGGCCGGGGACCGCGTGGTGCTCAGGTAGCGCGGCGCGGTGTCGAACAGCCGCACTCGGGCGGGCCGGACGTCCTGGGCCGAGAGCACCGTGCTGGCGGCCACGTCCCGGGTCAGCGCCCACACCCGCACCGAGCGGTCCGCCGCGGTGACGGTCGCCGAGCCCGCGACCACAGAGCCAGCGACCAGTAGGACGCCGACGATCACCCGGGCGTTGATCCAGGTCGGTGGGCGCAGCCGGCGGGCGGGAGGCGAAGGCGGCGGGGTGTCCAATGAGAGCTCCTCTCCGGTGAGTCAGGGATGTTATACACCGGTACGATCCCTTTTGCGTACTACGTCGGACTGGACCGCGGCGACGTCGCTCCGTCACCAGAGCGGCGTCAATGCCACACTGAGCGTGGGTCGACCCGAGATGTCGCCGGAAGGATGCGATGACCCCCGACCGCTTTCTCACCCTCAGTGATGTCGCCGAAGTGTTGAACATCTCCGCGTCGCAGACGTACGCACTGGTCCGCAGCGGTGCGCTGCCCGCCATCAAGATCGGCGGCCGCGGACAGTGGCGGGTCGAGCGCCAGCAGCTCGAGGGCTACATCGAGCGCATGTACACCGAGACCCGCGCCTTCGTCGAGGCCCACCCGCTCGGACGCGACGAGCCACTGCCGCCCGACTGACCCGCGGCTCACCATCGGCGCAGGGCCGCCACGCCGGCCAGCGGCACCGTCCGGACGCCCCGGATCACGCCCGGCCGGCGCGGCTCACCCAGGGGATGCTCGGCGATCTCGACGTAGTCCGCGCCGACGCGATCGAGCGTCCCGTCGACCGGCGTGCCGTCGGTGAGCACCAGCCGGACCGGCGACCGGTCCCGGACGACCCCGCGCAACGCGGAGCGCAGGCCGAGCTCGACCGGGCTCGTCTCGACCTCGGTCGAGTGCCGTCCGAGTCCGCCGACGCCGAGCAGCGACCACATGGGCACGAGCGTCTCGAGGCCGCTCGGCTCGGTGATGAGCAGCCAGTCCCGGCCGACCTGGTCGAGGCGGCCGTTGCAGTGCCCGAGTCCGATGCAGCGCAGGGAGATGGCGTGGCCGACCGCCCCGGTGAGCCGGGCTAGCAGGGTGATCCGGCCGGTCTCGATGCGAACGCGCTCGGCAACCTCGCCGTCACGTTCCGCCTTCGCCGCCGCTGCCGCTTGGGCTTCGAGGTCCGCGAACAAGTACATCCAGCGCATGGCCTTCCACTTTCGTCCGGATTTACGCAGTATCACCCTTGACGAATGGCTTTGCCCAGCCTACAAAGCAAACAGACGCAAACGCATCCGTACGAGGGCAAGCGGCACAGTCGCCCGCCGACCTCGCCACCCGTGGAGGGCTACGCCGTGTCCATGCCTGCGATCGATCCCGCACCGGCCGACCGACCGCGCCGCCCGACCGTCCGGCGCGTGCCCCGGCTCGAGCCGCCGTACGACGACGAGATGCCGGAGGGCCCACTGCGCGTCATCCGGCAGCGGGAGGAGTTGCCGTTCGAGGAGCCGGCGCCGCGCCGGTTCGAGCACGAGATCGACTTCTTCGACCCGCAGCCGACCTCACGGCGCGACCTGCCCGAGCCGGAGGCATGGGCGACCCGGTTCCTGCAGGCGGTGATCGAGACGCTGGCCGGGTCGCGGCCGTCGGCGCAGTTGCAGGAGTGGACGTCACAGGCGGTGCGCGCGCAGGTCTCGCGGATGCGCTTCGACAGCCGGTGGCAGACGCCACCCGGGACGGTGCCGCTCATCCGCTCGGTGCGGGCCAGCGAGCCGGCTGACGGCGTCGCGGAGGTGTCCGCGGTCGTGCTGCGCGGCGCGGCCTACTCGGCCGTCGCGACCCGGCTGGAGGGCTTCGACGGGCGGTGGCGGGCGGTCGCGCTGGAAATCGGGTGAGCCCATAGACACCGCGGCCCCGGACCGTACGGGTCCGGGGCCGCGGTGGCAGCGGTCAGTGGGCGGCGGCCGGAGCCCCGTGGCACCGCTTGTACTTCTTGCCCGACCCGCACGGGCAGGGCGCGTTGCGCCCGGGCTCGTCCCCGGAGACGGAGGCACCGCCCGTCGCGCTCTTCTCCGGCTCGGACGCGTCCAGCGTCGGCGCCGAGTACTGCAGGTTGTCCGAACGGTGGGTGTTCTGCAGGCCCTTCGCGGTCAGCGCCGGTGCGGGCCGGGCCGGGGGGGCCTCCACCTCCGGGACCGCCGGAGCCTGCCCGTCGACGGCGGCCTCGGCCGGATCCTCCTGCTCGACCGGTTGCTGGATCTCGACCGGTTGCTGGATCTCGACCTCGACGTTGAAGAGGAAGCCGACCGACTCCTCCTTGATCGCCTCGAGCATCGCGTTGAACATGTCGAAGCCCTCGCGCTGGTACTCCACCAGCGGGTCGCGCTGCGCCATCGCCCGCAGGCCGATGCCCTCCTGCAGGTAGTCCATCTCGTAGAGGTGCTCGCGCCACTTGCGGTCGAGCACCTGCAGGACGACCCGCCGCTCGAGCTCACGCATGACCTCGGAGCCGAGCTCCTCCTCGCGGGCCTCGTACGCGGCGTGCGCGTCGTCGATCAGGAGCTCGCTGAGCTGCTCGGTGGACAGGCCGTTGCGGTCGCCGCCGGCCTCCTCGATGACCTCGTCGACGGTGACGGAGACCGGGTAGAGCGAGCGCAGTGCGGTCCAGAGCTGGTCGAGGTCCCAGTCCTCCGGGTAGCCCTCGGAGGTGGCGCCCTCGACGTATCCGCCGGTCACGTCAGTGATCATGTGCTCAACCTGGTCCTGCAGGTCGGCGCCCTCCAGAACGCGGCGGCGCTCGTCGTAGATGACGGTGCGCTGGCGGTTGAGGACCTCGTCGTATTTCAGGACGTTCTTGCGGATCTCGAAGTTCTGCTGCTCGACCTGGGTCTGCGCGGACCTGATCGCGCGGGAGACCATCTTCGACTCGATCGGCTCGTCGTCCGGCATGTTCAGCCGGGTCATGATCGCCTCGACCGCGGCGGCGTTGAACCGCTTCATGAGGTCGTCGCCGAGGGAGAGGTAGAAGCGGGACTCGCCCGGGTCACCTTGCCGGCCCGAACGGCCGCGCAGCTGGTTGTCGATGCGGCGGGACTCGTGCCGCTCGGTGCCCAGCACGTAGAGACCGCCGACGTTGACGACCTCCTCGTGCTCCTTCTTGACCTGCGCCTTGACGTCCTCGAGGGCCGTCTCCCACCCCGCCTCGTACTCCTCCGGCGTCTCCGTCGGCGACAGTCCGCGCTCGCGCAGGTGCATGTCGGCCAGGAACTCCTTGTTTCCGCCGAGCTCGATGTCGGTACCGCGACCGGCCATGTTGGTGGCGACGGTGACCGCACCGGCCCGGCCCGCGAGCGCGACGATCGTCGCTTCCTTCTCGTGCTGCTTGGCGTTGAGCACCTCGTGCGGGATGCCCTTGCGCAGCAGCATCGAGGACAACAGCTCGGACTTCTCGACGCTGGCGGTACCGACGAGCACCGGTTGCCCGGCCTCGACGCGGTCGGCGATGTCCTCCACCACGGCGTTGAACTTGGCCGTCTCGGTCTTGTAGACGACGTCGGCCTGGTCCTCGCGGACCATCGGCCGGTTGGTCGGGATCGGCACCACTCCGACCTTGTAGATCTGGTGCAGCTCGGCGGCCTCGGTCTGCGCCGTACCGGTCATACCGGCGAGCTTGTCGTAGAGGCGGAAGTAGTTCTGCAGCGTGATCGTGGCGAGGGTCTGGTTCTCGTCCTTGATCGACACGCCTTCCTTGGCCTCGATGGCCTGGTGCATGCCCTCGTTGTAGCGCCGCCCGTGCAGCACGCGGCCGGTGAACTCGTCGACGATGAGGACCTCACCGTTGGTGACGATGTAGTCCCGGTCCCGCTTGTAGAGCTCCTTGGCCTTCAGCGCGTTGTTGAGGTAACCGACGAGAGGCGTGTTGACCGCCTCGTACAGGTTCTCGATGCCGAGTTGGTCCTCGACCTTCTCGACACCGGCCTCGGTGATCGCGACGGTCCTCTTGCTCTCCTCGACCTCGTAGTCGGCGTCCTTCCTCAGCATCGGCGACAGCCGCGCGAACTCCTGATACCAGCGCGCGCTCTGCTCGGCCGGGCCACTGATGATCAGCGGCGTCCGGGCCTCGTCGATGAGGATGGAGTCGACCTCGTCGACGAGCGCGAACTTGTGCCCGCGCTGGACCAGGTCGTCCTTGCTCCAGGACATGTTGTCGCGGAGGTAGTCGAAGCCGAACTCGTTGTTCGTGCCGTAGGTGATGTCCGCCGCGTACGCCGCCCGGCGCTCGACCGGCGGCATCTGGGACAGGATCATCCCGACCTCGAGGCCGAGGAAGCGGTGGATCCGGCCCATCCATTCCGCGTGGTACTTCACCAGGTAGTCGTTGACCGTCACCACGTGCACGCCGTCGCCGGACAGCGCATTGAGGTACGCCGGGAGCGTGCTCACCAACGTCTTGCCCTCACCGGTCTTCATCTCGGCGATGTAGCCCATGTGCAGCGCGGCGCCGCCCATCATCTGGACGTCGAAGTGCCGCTGTCCGATGACGCGCTTGGCAGCCTCACGCACGACCGCGTACGCCTCGGGCAGGATGTGGTCCAACGTCTCGCCGTCGGCCAAACGCTCGCGGAAGACGTCCGTCTGCGCTTGCAGCTCGGCGTCGGTCATCTCGGCGTAGTCGGGCTCGAGCGTGTTGATGTGCTCGGCGATCGCCTTGAGCCGGCGGACGATCTTGCCTTCCCCGGCGCGCAGGATCTTGTTCAGTACCACGGTGCGACGTCAGCTCCCTCGAAACGGCTCCACACCATCGTAGGCGGCTGGATGACACACCACCCCGGGTGTCGAACGGACGGATGGTCCCTTCCGTGCCGGAAGTAGGGCTCGCACGGCTTCCGCGCGAGCGGGACGAGGAGGAAGCGTGACCGGGTACGCGGGGGTGGGCTGGTCTTCGGCGCAGGTGGAGACCCCACGGCTGCTGCTGCGACCGCTGCGCGCCCAGGATGCCGATGAGCTGCTGCTGGTCCGCGGCGCGGAGTCCTACGGCCGTTCTGCGGCCGACCGGGGAACGGCCGGGGACGGCGGCCGGATGCGGACGGCGGTGACCGAACGCACCACCGGCCGCCTGATCGGCGCGGCCGACCTCTGCCTCGATCCCGCTCGGGCGACGACCGCGCGGCTGGACGTCTGGATCGCCGACTGGGCCCGGCGGCGCGGTCACGGCACCGAGGTGGTCTCGGGGATGTGCGGTTGGGCCTTCCGGCACGGAGTGGTCCGGGTGGAGCTGCTCGCCGCGACCGCGAACGAGCCGGCCCAGCGGGTTGCGTTGGCAGCCGGCTTCCGTCGGGAGGGCCAGCTGCGCGCCGCGCTCCCGGCCGGCCGGACCAGGTCGGACGCGATCGTCTTCGGCCGGCTCGCGAGCGATCCCGCGCTTCCGGTGCGACGGGGGCTGCCGGACGTCGGTGAGATCTCGGACGGGGTCGTCGCGGTCCGGCCGCTGCGTCCGGGCGACGAGGACGCCCTGCTCGACGAGCGGCTGGACCCGGAATCGCAGCGGTGGTCGACCACCACCCGGCTGTGGACGCAGCAGGACGTCCGGCTGTTCGTGGCCGGCACCGCAGCGGCCTGGCTGGCCGGCAACGAGGCCCGGTTCGCGATCGTGGATTGCGCGAGCGGTGCCTGCGCCGGCTCGCTCGGCCTGCGGATGACCGTCCCGGCATTCCGCATCGCCGAGATCGGCTACGGACTGCGCGCCGGATGGCGAGGGCGCGGCCTGACCACCCGGGCCGTCCGGCTGGTCACCGACTGGGCGTTCTTCCAGGCCGGCATCGCCCGGCTGGAGCTCGGCGCCGCGGTCGGCAACCACGCCTCGCAGCGGGTCGCCGAACGGGCCGGCTTCCGGCCGGAAGGGACCGCCCGGATGCGGCTGCCGACCTCGGACGGCGGCCGGACCGACGAGGCCCGTTACGGCCTGCTGCCGCCGGGTTGACCGGCGCGTGCTCAAGTGATCTCGAGCAGCTTCTCGCGTACCGCGTACACCACCGCTTCCATCCGCGAGTGCAGCTGCAGCTTCTCCAGGATGTTGCGGATGTGGTTCTTCACGGTGTTCTCGCTGATGAACAGCTCGCGGGCGATGTCGCGGTTGTTCATCCCGCGTGCCACGAGCCGGAGCACCTCCATCTCCCGGGCGGTCAGCCGCGGGCTCGGTGGTACCTGCACGGTGTCGCCGCGCTTGGCCATCGCGGCGAACTCGGTCAGCAGCTTCGAGGCCAGGGACGGGCTGATCAGCGACTGCCCGGTCATCACCTGCCGGATCGAGTGCGCCACCTCGTCGATCGGCAGGTCCTTGAGCAGGTAGCCACTGGCTCCGGCCCGGATCGCGTCGTAGAGGTCCCCCTCGTCGTCGCTCATCGTGAGCATGACGATCCTCGCCGACGGCACCGCCGCCTTGATCGCCGAGCACGCCTCGATCCCGCCACGACGGGGCATCCGGACGTCCATCAGCACGATGTCCGGCAGCGTCTCGATCGACCGCTCGACCGCCTCGGTCCCGTCCCCTGACTCCCCCACCACGACCATGTCGGGTTCCAGGTCCAGCGTCACCCGTAGACCGCGCCGGAACAGCGCATGGTCGTCCACCAGCAGCACCCGGATTGCCTCCGGCCGGCCAGCCGAATCCGGCTCCATGTCCTCGGTCACCGATCGCCCCCGCATCGTGCGACTCTGTCGCGCCGGTCACCCGGCGCCCCCGAGACGCAGTCTGCCAGAACCAGGGCATCGCGACCTCGACCGGACCCTGGAGCCGGCCGGCCGGAGACGCCCAGGTCAGTCGACGAGCCGGATCACGCCGTAGTCGTAGCCCTTGCGCCGGTAGACCACGCTCGGTCGCCCGTTCTCGGCGTCGGCGAACAGGAAGAAGTCGTGCCCGACCAGCTCCATCTCGAACAGGGCACGGTCGATGGACATCGGCTCGGCCGGGTGCTCCTTCTCCCGGACGACGAGACCGCCGAACTCCTCGCGCTCCTCGGCCTCCGCCCGTTCGAGTGTCGCCAGGGAGGCGTCGCCGTTCGCCCCGAGACCGCCGGTCGCGGCGGCCACGGAGGTGGGGGTCCGTGAACCGCGATGCACTCGCCGCCGGTCGGCGGCTCTCCTCATGCGGCTGTCCAGCTTGGCGACCGCGGCGTCCAGTGCGCGGTAGAAGTCGGAGGCACAGGCCTCCGCCCGTATGACCGGCCCGCGGGTCGCGCAGGTGACCTCGACCCGTTGACAGGATGGCGACTGACGTGGGTTGCGCTCGTGGTAGAGCTCCACGTCGACACGAATTATTCGGTGGTCGTACCGCTCGACTCGTTCGATCTTCTCCGCGACGTGCTGCCGGAAGTGCTCCGGCACCTCCACGTTGCGGCCCCTGACCACGACGTCCACGCGACCTCCTGTGCGGTGATGGACGCCCGCCGCTCTCGGCTCCGCACCGCGACGAGTTCCGCTCGCCGCGGGCGGCACACCACCGGTACCAGAGCCGGTTACGGCGTGACGCCTCCTCTACCCAGGTCCTGCTTGACGGTAGCCGAGCCGGGTCGGGTGAGAACACCCCCCGGCCGCCCAGATGCGCTACCCGGCTCGCGCTCCTCCTACGCGCCATCTGCCCTCGAAGATGCTGAGAACTTGATGTTGTGTACGGTCTGACAGCCACGAATAGTAACGCCTCGCGGTTATTTGGATACCCAGGGTTCCTACGTTGGGTGCCCGCGACCGCAGCGCCGCCGGCCACCGCGAGTCCCGCCGTCCGCAACGCTCGGGCGGCATCCGCGATGGTGCTGCCGGTGGTCACCAGATCGTCAACGATCACCAGCAGCCGAGCAGTTCCGCCGATAGCCGCGACTCGCTGAGGGTCAGCGGTGAACTTGCCGGCCGCGGCAATCTCCCGCTCCGCCGCGCTCAGGCTCGCGGTGTCCGGCCGGACTGCGGTGAGCCGGAGCAGCGGCGCGACCTCGACGACCATCCCGGTGCGGCCGAGGATCCGGGCGGCGCCCGCGGCCAGCCGCTGCACGTGCTGCCCGCCGCGTTTCCGGGCGACCACCGCGGCCGAGGGCACCGGCACCAGCCAGACCGGCCCGTCGGCCAGCTCCTGTACGGACAGGGCCAAGGCGCCAGCCAGGACGCCGGCCAGGTCCCGCCGGCCCCGCTCCTTATAGGCGAGCAGGGCGGCGCGAGCCGGTCCGGCGTAGTCGGCGGCAATGGCCAGTGGCGGCAGTCCTTCCGGTGCCGGATCTGGCCGGTGCCGCCGCGGCCGGCACAACGACGGCTCGCACCGGACGCACAACGGCCCGCGGGCGTCGACGCATCCGGCGCAACGGCTCGGGAGGACCAACTCGGTCAGAAGCGAGATCACGCGATGACCGTCGCCGTCGTGCGCCGGCCGCGGAAGGCCGGATCCGCGATCTGTGGATGACGCTCCGGCCTGTGGACAACGGTTTGGGGCCGTGACACGGGGTTGGTACTACTGGTCCTGCGAGCGACGTGAGGAGGTGCGGGATGAATCGGATACGGCGGTGGGCCGACTCAGCCGGGGTACGCGGGCGCCGACTCGCCCGTGCGCTTCTCAACCGCCCTCGTCCAGGCGTCGTCCGTGGTCGGGGTGCGCCACAGCCCGTCCGCCGCGATCGTCAGCAGCGGCAGCGAGGGGCCGGCGGCGATGGCATCAGGCGGACCGGGGAGACCGGTGGTGGGGATCAGCCTCGGATCCGTCGCGCCACTGACGTCGACGGAGTAGAGGCTGCTGTCCTGGCCGCTGGTGTGTGTCAGCGCGACGACGCTGAGCGAGTCCGACCAACTCGCGTCGATGACAGGATCGTCGCCGACGTTCATCTGCCGGGCCAGGTCGATCCGGGTCTGTCCGCCGCCCCGGATGACCACACCGATCCAGAGCCTCTCCTTGCCCTTGGCGCCGCCGACGATCGCCACCCGCGAGCCGTCCCGGGACAGCGCCAGCGTGCGGATGTTGCCGATCTGGTCGAGCCTGGTCACGTCGACGCGGGCGGCCCCCCCGCTCAGCGGAACCAGCAGCACGTCCCGGCCGTCCTTGACGGTCCAGACCTCCCGTGTGCCGGGACCCCACGTCGGTCTGGTCAGCGACTTGCCGATCACGGTCGTCGGATGCAAGGAACCGGCGTCGCCCACGTAGAGCACCTCGCCACCGGACGTCTTCCGGACGATGGCCAACGAACGCTGGTCGACCGACACACCTACGGAAAGTGCATCGAACGTGCTGCGTCCGGCCGCACCGGAAATCGGCTTGTCCGCCGTGGTCCACACTGCGCCGCCGCGGATGTAGTACCCGATGGCGGCGGCGCTCAGGCCGTCCGGGTTGAAGGACCGCCAGTCGCTGAGTTGTTGCATGGTCCGGCCGGGCGCATTCCGCGGGGCCAGCAGCCGGCCGTCGGAATACACCTCGACACCGCCGACCCCTACCTGGTCGAGCGTCCAGACCAGTTGCGCGAAGCCGCCGGCGGTCAACGTGTCGGCCTGATCGTCCAGGCCCGTCAGGTAGACCTTGACCCGGTCGCTCTCCTGCTCGATGTTGTTCTTCAGGACGATGCCGGCCAGGTCGGACAGGACCGCCGACTGGAGCCACTGCGAGGGACCTCGCTCGATC
This sequence comes from Mycobacteriales bacterium, assembly GCA_035995165.1. NCBI lineage: Bacteria > Bacillati > Actinomycetota > Actinomycetes > Mycobacteriales > Mycobacteriales bacterium. Next base: position 30,384 of record DASYKU010000113.1, on the reverse strand, counting down.
GCGGTCACGAGCAGGCTCGGCAGGGTGTCCTGGGCCGCGGCGTACCAGCGGACGTCGGGGACGACGTGGGTGCGGGTCGAGTCGAGGAAGTAGATCTCGTAGGGGCGGTAGGCGACGTCGAAGGTCGCCGACTCGATGAGGAGCCCGGGCGGTGGGTTGTCGATCCGCCAGTTCCCGTTGACCTTCTTCAGCCGGAAGGAGTATGGGTACGGAGCGGTGCCCGGGACGTACGAGCCGGCGTCGTCCAGGCGCCCCTGCTGCTGGGCGGTCATCAGGACCGCGCCGCCGTTGCGGGTGTCGAGATACGGCGCGTCCTCGAGGATCGAGGCGCCGCTCCCGTCCTTCCAGCCGGCGTTGGCGACGCTAGTGAGATACGCCCGGGCTCGCGCGTGGTTCCGGTCGAAGCTGCCGCTCGCCCGCAGGAAGTCGCGGACGATGTCCTCGGGCGTCTCGCCCTGCCGCGGCACGATCTCGTCGTAGCGGGGATCGTCATCGACAGTCGGCGAGGCCGCGGGCACCGACTCGGCGATGACCTGCGGCCGGGAAGAACTCGGGATGCTCGCGCAGCCGGTGCTGACCAGCATCGCTGCGACGAGGGTCAGCAGCGCGGCGCCGGCGCGGCGACCGGCGAGGTGCCGGCTCATGCCGGCCACGGCGCGATGATCCGCCGGCCGGGGCCGGTGGGGCGGGTGACGTCGGCCGGCTCGATGGGCAGCGGCGAGGCGACGACCTTCTCGCCGCTGTGCACCGGCAGCGTGAGGCGGAACTGCGCACCGTGTCCCGGACGTCCCCAGGCGTGCAGCCAGCCGCCGTGCAGCCGCGCGTCCTCCAGGCTGATCGAGAGGCCGAGGCCGGTGCCACCGGTACGCCGGTCCCGGGACGGGTCGGCCCGCCAGAACCGGTCGAAGACCAGCGCGGCCTCGCCCGGCCGCAGCCCCACGCCGTGGTCCCGCACGGTCACCGCCACCGCCTGTCCGTCCCCACGCAGCGCCACTTCGACCGACCCGCCCTCGCCGTGCTCGACGGCGTTGACCAGGAGGTTGCGCAGGATCCGCTCGACCCGCCGGCCGTCCACGTCCGCGACCACAGGACCGTCGGGCATGTCGACGTGGACCTGGACCGACGCGCGCTCGGCGACAGCGGCCACCGCGTCGACCGAGCTGCGGACCAGGCCGCGCAGGTCGATCGGATCAGGTTCGAGGACGGCGACGTGCGCGTCGTACCGGCTGATCTCCAACAGGTCGGCCAGCAGCGACTCGAATCGGTCGAGCTCGGCCTGCAGCAGCTCGGCCGAACGGGCGACGTGCGGCTCGAAATCGGACCGCGCCGCGTGCAACAGGTCGGTGGCCATCCGGATCGTCGTGAGGGGGGTGCGTAGCTCGTGAGACACGTCGCTGGTGAAGCGGCGCTGCAGCCGCGACATCTCCTCCAGCTTGGTGATCTGGCCCTGAAGGCTGTCCGCCATGTCGTTGAATGCCGCTGCCAACGCCGCCAGGTCGTCCTCGCCACGCACCTGCATCCGCTCGCGCAGCCGGCCGGAAGCGAACTGCTCGGCGACCTCGGCGGCGACCCGGACCGGCCGGACAACCTGGCGGGTCACCATCAACGCGACCGCGGCGAGCAACACGACCAGCAGGATCCCGGTCAGCAGCACGGTGTTGCGGACCAGCGTGAGCGTCCGCTGCTCGGCCTCGAGCGGGAACAGGTAGTAGAGCTGCACCGAGTCGGGCTGCCGGGTCACCGGCGCCCCGACGACGAGCCCCTTGGTGAAGGTGCCGTCGCCGGCCTGCACCGGCGAGTACATGTCGGCGAAGCGACCCTGCTCGACCTGCTGACGCAGGTCCTCGGGTATGTCGCCGGCCGAGGCGAAGCCAGAGACGTACGGCGGGGAGCTCTTCGAGATCACGACGATGGAGAAGAGGCCGGCGGCGGCACCGCGGCTGGCGACCGAGCTGCGGACCGCTTCGCCGGAGCGGTCGAGGCTGCGGCTGTCCTGCGGCGCCGAGGCGGCCAGCTGCCCCTGCGCCACCCGCACGCCGTTGGCGACCTCGGCGTGGGCGGCCTTCCGCTTGCCGTCGAGGACGCCGGCGCTGATGGCGCCGACCGAGAGGATGCCGACGACGACCACCACGAAGCCGGACAGCAGCACTGTCGTCGCGGCCACCCGGAGCTGGAGCGACCGGCGCCAGCGCTCGACCGCCCAGCGAACCCAGTTGGCGACCGTGTAGCGGGTGGCGATCCACGCCCGCCGGAGCCGCGATGCCGGTCGGTCCGCATCGGGATCGCCGAGCACGTCGATCCGCGGCGGTCGGGCCGCCGTCGTACCACCGAGAGCCGAGAGGGAGCGCACGATCGACAGGGCGGCCTCGAGCGGAACCGTCCGGCCAGATGGCCTGGACGCCCCAGGTGGTTGTGGAGGCACCGGGTCGGCGTCCGCCCGCGGCTCCACGGTCATGGCGGGCCGGCTTTGTACCCGACGCCCCGGACGGTGAGCACGATCTCCGGGTGCTCGGGGTCGCGCTCGACCTTCGACCGCAGCCGCTGGACGTGCACGTTGACCAGCCGGGTATCGGCCGCGTGCCGATATCCCCACACCTGCTCGAGCAGCACCTCGCGGGTGAAGACCTGGCGCGGCTTACGGGCCAGCGCCACCAGCAGATCGAACTCGAGCGGCGTCAGCGGGATCGGGACGCCGGCCCGGGACACCGAGTGGCCGGGAACGTCGATCGCCACGTCCCCGATCGCGAGCGACTCGGCTGGCGGCTCGTCGGTCCGGCGCAGCCGGGCCCGCATCCGGGCGACCAGTTCCTTCGGCTTGAAGGGTTTGACGACGTAGTCGTCCGCCCCCGACTCCAGGCCCAGCACGATGTCGACAGTGTCACTCTTGGCGGTGAGCATGATGATCGGTACACCGGACTCGGCCCGGATGAGCTTGCAGACGTCGATGCCGCTCAGCCCGGGCAGCATCAGGTCGAGCAGTACCACGTCCGGCTTGACGTCCCGGAACGAGTTCAGGGCACGGCCACCGTCCGCGACGAAGGCGGGGTCGAAACCCTCACCGCGCAGAACGATGCCGAGCATTTCTGCGAGAGCTGGGTCGTCATCGACGACCAGAACGCGTCCCTTCACACCTACATGTTGTCACCCGACCGCCCGGGTGTGTCGGACTACACCGCAGCGGGGTGCCCACGGGCTGCCTACGGAGGTCAGCGGCAGCGTGACACCATGGTCCGACCGGCGCCCAGGCGCACCGACCGGCACGGGAGGCGGAAGAGCGCCGATGAGCCAGGAGCAGGGCCTGGACGGTGCCGTCCACGGCCCGGATTCGGCGTCGCCGGCACCCTGGTCGGCGCCCGACACCAGCGGCGCACCCGGGGCAGCACCAGGCGGATTCCGGCCTTCGCCCGGTTCGGTGCAGGCACCCGAACCGATCTATCGCGCCCAGTCCGACGCCATCCCGCTGCGGCCGCTCAGTATCGGCGACATCCTCGACGGGACTTTCACCACGATCCGCCGCAACCCGCGGGCGACGGTGGGGCTGGCAGCGCTGCTGGTGACCGTCCAGCAACTCCTGTCGCTGGTGGTCGAACTGGTGACCAACGGGCTGCCCACCTTCGGCAGCTTCGAGGACCAGGCCCTCTCCATCCAGGCGATCGGCGGGTTCGGCGGGATCGTCGGCACGCTGCTGGCTGCGGTCGTCGGGGCGGTGCTCACCGGGATGCTGGTGGTCGTCGTCTCCGAGGACGTCCTCGGCCGGAGCGTGAGCGCGGCGGACGTCTGGCGCCGGATCCGGCGGCGGGTAGGCGCGCTGGTCGTGGCCGCCGCGATCGCCGGGATCCTGCCGTACGTCGGGCTGATCGTCCTCCTGGTGCCTGGCTTGATCCTCTGGGCCGCGTGGGCGCTCACCACGCCGGCCCTGGTGCTCGAAGGCATCGGCCCGTTCGCGGCGCTGGGCCGGTCCTGGCGGCTGGCCTGGCCGAGTCTCATCCGGGTGTGGTGGGTCAGGACGCTGTCGGTCCTGATCGGCTTCCTGATGAACTTCCTCATCGCGGTGCCGTTCGAGATCGCCGGCGCCATCGTCGTGTTCGCCACCGGGGCGGACGACGACGACCAGCCCGTCGTGACGGTCGTGGTGCTCGCGCTGACGGTGATCGGCGGGATCGTCGCCGGGATGATCACCGCGCCGTTCCTGGCCGGTGTCCTCGCGCTGCTCTACATCGACCGCCGGATGCGCGCGGAAGGGCTCGACCTGGTGCTGCGCCGGCAGGAGCGCATGGTGGCAGCGCGCCGGCCCGCGCCGGGTGGTGCGCCGTGAGCTGGGCGGGGATCGCCGCGCAGGTCGCCGCCGCCGCGCCGGTCGGCCGTGACGAGGCCCGGCGAGCAGCCGAGCGGGAGCTGTCGAAGGGCATCTACCACCAGAACGAGCCCGGGCCGATCGACCGCGCGATCAACGCGGTGATCGACTGGATCTCGCGGCTGCTGGATCGGATCACCGGCGCGACCCCGGGCGGTTCCCTCGGGCTCCTCGTCCTGCTGGTGATCGTGGTCGCCGTCGCGGCGATCGTGATCTGGCGGACGGGACCCGTACGGCGCGGCGTCCGAGCGGGGTCCTCTCTCGTGGAGCTGTCCGGGCATCTGGATGCGGCCGAGCACCGGCGGCGGGCCGACGAACACGCGGCCGCCGGCCGGTTCGCCGAGGCTGTCCGGGAACGGATGCGCGCGATCGTCCGCGAGCTGGAGACGCGAGGAGTCCTCGAACCGCGACCCGGCCGGACGGCGGACGAGGTCGCCCGCGAGGCCGGCACGGCGGTGCCCGCCATCGCCACCGACCTCCGCACGGCGACGACCGTCTTCGACGAGATCTGGTACGGGGGGCGCGCGGCGACCGCGCAGGCTGACGCGCTGGTCCGGCAGGCCGACGACCGGATCCGGGACGCGCACCTGGTCGTCACCACCAGCTCCGCACCGGCCGTGGCCGGCTACCAGGCGCCGCGATGAGCATCCAGGAAGCGCCGCCACCGGCGATCGAGGACCGACCCGTCGAGGAAGAGTCCGCGGGCGGCGCCGCGCCGACCGTCACGGGCGCGTCGACCCGGACGCTGTGGCGGCGGTACCGGGTGGTGGTCGTGGTCGCCGCCGTGATCATCATCGTCGCGACCGCTGTCGCCCTGGCGCAGTCGCGTGGCGCCGGCGGGCGCCTCGATCCGGAGGCCGCCGGTCCGGACGGCGGCCGGGCGCTGGCGACGCTGCTCGGCGACCGCGGCGTACAGGTGCGACGGGTGACCGATCCGGACGCGGCCGCGACTGATCTCGGTTCTGGTGACGCCGTGTTCGTCGGCATTCCGGGCCAGCTGACCGACAGCACGGCGCGGGTGCTCGGTGACGCCTCGCAGGGGACCGTCGTCCTGGTGAGCCCCTCCACCGACGTGCTCGACACGATCGCCGGCGGGATCCGGACGTCCTCGTTCGAGACGACGGACGTCCGGTCGCCCGGATGCGACGACGCGGCCGCGACGGCGGCGGGAGACGCGCTGATCGGCGGGCGTACGTACGAGTCGGAGACCGGCACCCGCTGCTACGGCGACGCGGACGCGGCGCCGATGGTCGTCGCGGCGACCCGTGGTGGTGCGCGGCTGGTCGTGCTCGGGACCGGCGAGATGCTCACCAACGACCGGCTGGACGAGGACGGAAACGCCGCGCTCGGGCTGAACCTCCTCGGCGGTGACGGCAGCGCGAACCAGCTGCGTTGGCTGGTCCCGTCGCCGGGCGCGTCGTCGGACGGGGAGTCGACGTCGTCGATTCTCCCGGACTGGGTCCTGCCGGCCCTGCTGGAACTGGCGTTCGCGGGGTTGCTGCTCGCGCTCTGGCGCGGACGTCGGCTCGGGCCGCCGGTGGTCGAGCCGCTGCCGGTCGTGGTTCGAGCCGCGGAAGCGGTCGAAGGCCGATCCCGGTTGTACCGCCGGGCGCAAGCACGAGACCGGGCCGCTGATGCGCTGCGCTCGGGCGCGCTGGCGCGGATGGTGCCGCGGCTCGGCATCGACGCCCCGACCGGTGCGGAACCCCCGCCTGGAGCCGTGGTGGCCGCGGTCGCTTCGCGGTCGGGCCAGCCGGATGCCGCCGTCTTCGCCACCCTGTTCGGACCGCCGCCGGTGGACGACGCCGGGCTGGTGGCGCTCGCCGACTCACTCGACTCGATAGTTCGCGACACGCTCGACCCGGAGGGACCGCACCAGTGAGCCAGCAGCCGACCTCAGGCCACGACGCCTCGCCCGACCCGTTCCGGGTCGGACAGGCGACGCCCGCGACCGGCGCGACACCGGCGGACGGAAACGGCAGTGCCGCGGCCGGCGGAACGGGGTGGTCGACGGGCGGGACGCCGTTGGGTGGGACGACGACGGGGAGAGAGACGAGCAACGGCGGACAGTACGGCGGGACGAATCCGGGAGATGGGTCCGGTTCGCCCCAGACCGGGTCGGTGCCGGCGGCCGCGTCCGGCTCCGGCCCGAGCGCAGGCCGCGGTGGGGAGGCGGACGGACGGGGTGCGTACGGCGACGGCGCCGCGCCGCCCGCAGGCACGGGCGGGTACGGAGGTACGACGCAGCCCCCGGCCACGGGTGGCGCGTCGGCCCGGCCTCCGGCGACCGGCGGTGCCGCGGCGCCACCGGCCGCCGGTCCGTACGGCGGCGCGCAGCCCCCGACCACCGGTGGTGCTGGCGCGCCCTCGGCTGGCGGTGCGCACGGCGGAGCGCAGCCCCCGACCACCGGTGGTGCTGCGGCGCCCCCGGCTCCCGGCGGGTACGGCGGCACACGGCCCTCGACCACCGGCGGTGCTGCTGCGCCCTCGGGCGTCGGTGGGCATGGCGGCGCGCAGCCCCCGACCGCCGACGGGTACGGCGGCGCGACCCAGCCCCCGTCGTACAGCGGATCCACGGCGGGACAGCCGGCGGGAGCGCAGGGCGGGTACGGCGGCACCTCCGGCGCTGCGGCCGCGGACAGCGAGCGGGCGCGGGCGGCGCTGAACCGGTTGCGGGCCGAGGTCGGGAAGGTCGTCGTCGGTCAGGACGCCGCCGTGACCGGCCTGGTGATCGCGCTGCTCTGCCGCGGGCACGTGCTGCTCGAGGGCGTACCGGGGGTCGCGAAGACGCTGATGGTGCGGGCGCTGTCGGCGTCGCTGGCGCTGGAGACCAAGCGGCTGCAGTTCACCCCGGATCTCATGCCCGGCGACGTGACCGGCTCGCTCATCTACGACGCCCGGACGGCCGAGTTCTCGTTCCGGCCCGGACCGGTGTTCACCAACCTGCTGCTGGCGGACGAGATCAACCGGACGCCGCCGAAGACCCAGGCTTCGCTCCTGGAGGCGATGGAGGAGCGGCAGGTCTCGGTCGAGGGTGAGCCGCGGATGCTGCCGGACCCGTTCGTGGTGGTCGCGACCCAGAACCCGATCGAGTACGAGGGCACCTATCCCCTGCCCGAGGCCCAGCTGGACCGGTTCCTGCTCAAGCTGACCGTTCCGCTGCCGTCCCGGGACGAGGAGTTCCGAGTGCTCAACAACCACCACCGCGGGTTCGACCCGCGCGACCTGCGGGCCGCCGGTGTGACCAAGGTGGCCGATGCCGCCGACCTCGCCGCGGGCCGGGCAGCGGTCCGGGGAGTGCAGGCGGCGGCCGAGGTGCTGGCGTACGTGGTGGATCTCTGCCGGGCCACCCGCCAGTCCCCATCCCTGTCGCTCGGGGCGTCGCCGCGCGGCGCGACCGGGCTGCTGTCGACCGCGAAGGCGTGGGCCTGGCTGTCCGGGCGGGACTACGTGACCCCCGACGACGTCAAGGCGCTCGCCCGCCCGACGCTGCGGCACCGGGTCGCGGTCCGGCCCGAGGCCGAACTCGAGGGCGTCACTGCGGACGGCGTGCTGGACAGCGTGCTCGCCTCGGTGCCGGCGCCCCGGTAGCGAACCGGTCATGGCCATCACCGGACGCACGGCGCTCGTCGCCGCCCTGGCCGCGCTGCTCGCGCCGGTCGGGACGGTGTGGGTGCTCGCCGTCGTGGCGCTGCTGCTCGTCGGCATCGCGGTCGACGTGGCGCTGGCCGGACGCATCGCCGACCTGCAGCTGGAACGCACCGGCGCCACCAGCACCCGGCTCGGCCAGCCGGTCGAGGTCACGCTGCTGGTCACCAACGGCGGCCGGCGGCGGGTCCGCGGACTGGTGCGGGACGCCTGGCTGCCGTCGGCCGGAGCGTCCCCACGGACGCAGCGGGTCGACATCCCGCCGGGCGAGCGGCGCCGGCTGGTCAGCACCCTCACCCCGACCCGCCGCGGAGACCGGACCGCCGCGCACGTCACCGTCCGGTCAGTCGGCCCGCTCGGGCTGGCCGGCCGGCAGCGGCGGCACCGGGTGCCCTGGTCGGTTCGCGTGCTGCCGCCGTTCGCGTCCCGGAAGTTCCTGCCCGAGAAGCTGGCGAAGCTCCGCGAGCTCGACGGCGCGGTCGCGCTGAACCGCCGCGGGCAGGGGACCGAGTTCGACTCGCTGCGGGAGTACGTCGACGGCGACGACGTCCGCTCCATCGACTGGCGGGCGACAGCACGACGCGGTGACGTCGTCGTACGCACCTGGCGACCGGAGCGGGACCGGCGGCTGGTCTGCGTGCTCGACACCGGGCGTACGTCGGCGGCGCGGGTCGGGGACACGCCGCGACTTGATGCCGCGCTCGATGCCTGCTTGTTGCTCGCGGCGGTGGCCGCGCGGGCGGGAGACCGGGTCGACCTGCTCGCCGCCGACTCGGTGGTCCGCGCGTCGGTGGAAGGCGCCTCCCGCAACGAGGTGCTGCCGAGGCTGGTGCAGGCGATGGCGCCGCTGGAGCCCGCGCTGGTCGAGTCCGACGCCCGGCTCATCGTGGCCGAGGTGCTGCGGCGGGAGCGGAAGCGCGCTCTGGTCGTGCTGTTCACCTCTCTCGACGCCGAGCCGATCGAGCAGGGGCTGCTGCCGGTGCTCGCCGGGCTCACCGCCCGGCACACGGTCGTGCTCGCCGCGGTCGGCGACCCGCGGGTGGCGGAACTGGCCGGGCGACGCGGCGACACCGAGGCCGTGTACGACGCGGCCGCCGCGGAACGGACCCTGGCCGAGCGGCGGCGGGTGATCAGCCGGCTGCGGCGGCGCGGGGTGCTGCTGGTCGACGCGCCGGCGGATACGTTCGCCTCCGCCGTCGCCGACGAGTACCTGGCCCTCAAAGCGGCCGGCCGCCTCTGAACCAAGGGCGAGCCAGGAACGCGTCACGGGTCAGAGGCGGGTGGCGAGGACGGTCGGCAGCGTGTGAGCGGCAGCGGCACGGGCGACGCCGGTTGCGCAGGTGTCCGGGTCGCCGAGCGACGTGTCGACCTCGACGTCGTACGCGGCGTAGGCGTGCACCGACTCGAACTGGGCCCGGGCCTGGCCGAGCGTCCGGTCACCGCGCGCCGCCTCCCGGCGGACGATCTCCTCCAGCGGGCACCGCACCCCCACCGACAACACCGGGAACCCGTCCAATGCGACGGCCAGGTCCGAGACCCACGACGGCGACAGCAGCACATGGTCGACGACCACGTCGAAGCCCTGGCCCGCGAGCGCCGCGACCGAACGGTGCAGCCCCGCGATGAGCCGGTCCCCCAGCGGGCCGGCGGTGATCCGCAGCGAGTCACCCGAACCGGTGTAGACGAAGACCTCGTGCCAGCCCGGCGGGTTCAGCCACCGGCCGGGCAGCGCGAACACCACGGTGTCCATCCCGACGGCCAGCAACGGTCCGTCCCAGCGTCGCTGCAACGCCTTCGCCAGGCTGGTCTTCCCGGCCGAGGACGTGCCGTTCAGGACGATGATCAAGAGACCGGAACGATGATCATGAGACCGGCGCGACGTCCTCACGCAGGCCCAGACCGAGGTCCCCGGTCTCGCCCGCCAGCGCCGCCCGCCGGCCGTAGCGGAAGACATAGGTGAAGAACGCCGCCTCGGCCAGTACCCCGATCCCGATCCGGGCCCAGGTCGGCAGCGGCGACGGCGTCACGAACGCCTCGATCGCCCCGCTGACCAGCAGCACCCCGACCAGTCCGATCGCGACCGTGATCGCCTCCCGGCCGGCCGCGGCCAGCGACTGCGCCCGCGGCAGTCGCCCGGGGTCGACCCAGGCCCAGCCCAGCCGCAGCCCCGCCCCGGCAGCGACGAAGACCGCGGTCAGCTCCAGGATCCCGTGCGGGCTGATCAGGCCGAAGAACACGTCCGCGCGGCCGCTGCCGATCATGAGGCCGCCGGTCAGCCCGACGTTCGCCGCGTTCTGCAACAGGATGAAGACCGAGCCGACCAGCGTGATGCCGAGCACCAGTGTGCCGCCGGCGACCAGCGCGTTGTTGGTCCAGACCTGGAAGGCGAAGGACTGCGCCGGGTGCTCCGAGTAGTACGTCGCGAAGTCGCTGTTCACCAGTTGCTGGATCTGGTCCGGTGTCGCGATCCGGTTCCACAGCTCCGGGTGCGACGCGACCCAGCCCATCAGCGCGAACGAGATCGCCGAGAACACCGTGGCCACGCTGCACCACCAGGGCCACGCCCGGTAGACGGTGACCGGGAACGTGACCGCGACGAACCGCCGGACCTCCGACCAGGCCGGCGCGGACCCGCCGGCGACCGCGCTGCGACCCCGGGCGACCAGCGAGGACAGCCGCCCGACCAGGGCCGGGTCGGGCGAGCGGGTGCGGACGAGGGACAGGTGCGTCGCGGTCCGCTGGTAGAGCATGACCAGCTCGTCGGCCTCGGCACCGGTCAGCCGCCGCCGCGACACCAGCTCCTCGAGCCGGCGCCACTCCCCCGAATGCCGGGCGACGAACGCGTCGATGTCCACGGCCGAAGACTATGCGGGAGGATGTACGCGTGTCCGACGTGGTGACCGGTGAAGCTGTCGCGCTCGACCTCCGCCTGGCCCAGCTGCCGTCGCGGTTGACCGCCGCGGTGCTGGACCTCGCGGTGATGGCCGCCGCGTACGGGGTGATCCTCGTGATCATGTTCCAGGCCGGCCTGTCCGGCGCCGACGACGCCCTGCTGGGCGGCGTCGCCGTCTCGCTGCTCGTGCTCGTCTTCCTCGTCTACCCGGTCGCGATGGAGACGCTCACCCGCGGCCGCTCGCTGGGCAAGATGGCGCTCGGGCTGCGGGTCGTGCGCGACGACGGCGGCCCGATCACGTTCCGGCAGGCGCTGGTCCGCGGTCTGGTCGGGCTGGCGCTGGAGCGGCCCGGGATCTTCCTCGGCACGATCGGACCGGCGGTCGGCATGGTCGTCGCGATGTTCTCCAGCCGCGGCAAGCGGCTCGGCGACATGGCCGCCGGAACCGTCGTGCTGCAGGAGCGGGTGCCGACGCGTCCACTGTGGACACCGGTGATGCCGCCGCCGCTGGCCGCGTGGGCCCCGACGCTGGACCTGGCCGGGTTCGACGACGCGCTGGCGCTGTCGGTGCGGCAGTTCCTGGACCGGGCCGGGGAGCTGGTGCCGATGGCGCGGGAGGCGCTGGCGGCCGAACTGGTCGACGAGGTGCGCTCGCGGACCACGCCCGACCCGCCGCCGGGCACGCCCGGCTGGGCCTACCTGACCGCGATCCTGGCCGAGCGGCGGCGCCGCGAGGAGGACCGGGCGCTGCGGGCGGCTGGCCGTCCGGGGCTGCCGCCGGGCTGGTATCCGGGCTGGCCGATGCCGAGCGGCGGGTACGCCGGCGGCCCCGGTCCGTACGGGGCGCCGGGTCCGGGGCAGGCGGCTCCGTACGGCGCCGGTCAACCCGGGCCGTACGTGCCGCCCTCCCTCTACGACAGGCAACCGCCGCGGTAGCTCAGCTCCCGGTCTCCCAGGAGATGAGGTACTCGGCCTGCGCGGGGGTCAGCTCGTCGAGGCTGATGCGCATCGACGCCAGCTTCAGCCGGGCGACCTCCTTGTCGATCTCCTCCGGCACGTCCAGGACGCCCGGGGCCAGGGAGGCGGCGTTGGCGGCCAGCCACTCCGCGGTCAGGGCCTGGTCGGAGAAGGACATGTCCATCACCGCGGCCGGGTGCCCCTCGGCGGCGCCGAGGTTGACCAGCCGGCCCTCGGCCAGCAGCAGCAGCCGCCGCCCGTCGGCCATGACGTACTCGTCGGTCTGGTGGCGGACCTTGGAGTTCTTCGAGGCGGCGTTGTCCTCGAGCCACTTGACGTCGATCTCGATGTCGAAGTGCCCGGAGTTGCAGAAGATCGCGCCGTCCTTCATCACCTCGAAGTGCTCGGACCGCAGGACGTCGCGGTTGCCGGTCACGGTGATGAACACGTCGCCGAGGCGGGCGGCCTCGGCCATCGGCATGACGCGGAAGCCCTCCATGGTCGCGTCCAGCGCCTTGGTCGGGTCGATCTCGGTGACGATGACGTTCGCGCCCATGCCCTTGGCCCGGCTGGACACGCCCTTGCCGCAGTAGCCGTACCCGGCGACGACGACGGTCTTGCCGGCCAGCAGCGTGTTCGTGGACCGGAAGATGGCGTCCAAAGTGGACTGTCCGGTGCCGTACTTGTTGTCGAACATGTGCTTGGTGTCGGTGTCGTTCACCGCGACCATCGGGAACTTCAGCGCGTTGCCGGCAGCCATCGCGCGCAGCCGGATCACGCCGGTGGTGGTCTCCTCGCAGCCGGCCTTCACCGTCTCCAGCAGCTCCTTGCGGGAGGTGTGGACGGTGTTGACCAGGTCGCAGCCGTCGTCGAAGACGAAGTCGGGGCGGCTGTCGAGCGCGGCGTTGATGTGCTCGTAGTAGCCCCTGTTGTTCACGGCGTTGCGGGCGAAGACGCTGATGCCGTACTCGGCGACCAGCGCGGCGGCGGTGTCGTCCTGAGTGGACAGTGGATTGGACGCGCAGAGCGCCAGCTCGGCACCACCGGCCTTGAGGGCCCGCATGAGGTTCGCGGTCTCGGTGGTGACGTGCATGCACGCGGCGAGCGTGACGCCCTCGAACGGGCGCTCCTTCTCGAACCGCGCACGGATCTGGCGCAGCACCGGCATCGAGCGCTCCGCCCACTCGATGCGCGCCTTGCCCTGGGCCGCCAGCGACAGGTCAGTGACGTCGTGTTTCGGGTAGTCGGTCATGTCTGTGACGCTAACTCCGGATCAGCGAGGTGCCCCCGTTCTTGACAGCACAATGTCAAGAAGGTTCATTGGAGGGGTGTTGAGCATCACCGCTGCGGCACAGCAGCTCCGGACGACACCCCGCATGCTGCGCTATCGGGAGGCGCTCGGGCTGCTCCCCGCGCACCGGTCCCCCGGCACCCACCGCCGGTACGACCAGGAGGCGATGCGGGCGGCGGCGTACGCGATCACGCTCGAGCAGTCGTACGACGTGACCCCGTCCGCGCTGGCCTTCGCGCTGCGGGCGATCACCGACCCGGTGGTCAACGCCGACGTGCGCCGGCTGTCCGAACTGACCGGTCCCGGCCGGTCGTCGCTGGCCGCGCTCGACTTCGACCAGGAGAAGGCGCGGCGACTGCTGCTGTCGCGGAATTCGATCTTGCCCCGGGCTTGAACCTTGGCCCGGCGGGCGCGAGAGTATGCCGGACACCCGGGACTTCCCGGCCCTTCCCCGACCGCGACGGGAGCGACGTGCAGGAACGCCTGAGCGACGTGCTCGGCTCGGCCGCCGACGATCCCGCCGGGGTGGTCGGATCCGACGACGAGGCGTTCGAACAGGTACGGCAGCGGGTGCAGGCGCTGATCAGCGCGGCCCGGACGCTGTCGGACACCTGCGCCGACCTCGCCGACGCGCTGCGGCCGGTGCCGGGGCACCTGCCCGAGGACCCGATGATCGCCGGGTTCGGGCGGTTGCGGGCCGAGCGCACGGCCGCGCTGCTGGACGAGGCGGCGTCGGCGGCGCGGGGCACGCTCGGGCTGCTGCACTCGGCGTACGGGGCGCTGGACCGGGGGACGCGGGTCGGGCCGCCGGCACCGCGGTCGGGCGCGACGACGTGGCCGGACGCGTTCGTCGAGGTGCCGCCGCGGGCGTTCACCGTCGACGACGAGGCGGGTACGGCGGTGGCGCCGCGGCCGAGGGGTCGGCCGGGTGCTGCGCACACCGGCGCGGCGGATCCGCTGTCCGGAGCCGCGCCGGCCACGGACCCGCACGGAATCCCCGCACAGAGCGCTGTATTGCCGCCCCCGGCTGACACCGACCCCCACGGGATTCCGGCGCAGAGCGCGGCTCCGGCCGCCGCCGACACGGATGCGCACGGGATTCCGACGCAGAACGCTGTGGCGGCACCTGCGGCTGACACCGACGCCCACGGAGTCCCCGTCCAGAGCGCGCCTCCGGCCGCCGCCGACACAGATGCGCACGGGATTCCGGCGCAGAACGCTGTGGCACCTGTGGCTGACACCGACGCCCACGGAATCCCCGCACAGAGCGCGATGCCTCCGGCGTCCGCCGATACCGACGCCCACGGCCCCGCACAGAGCGCGTCTCCGTTCACCGCCGGCACGGATGCGCACGGGGCGCAGGGGGCTAGGCCGGAGCCCGCGGCGGACACGGGCGCCCACGGGATTCGCGCGCAGAGCGTGCCTATGGGCGCCTCCGACGCGGATGCGCGCGGAGTCCCGGCGCGGAGCGCCGTGTCGTCCCCGGCGAGCGACACCGACGCGCGGGGGGTTCCGGCGCCGAGCGCCGGCCCGCTGGCTTCCGCGGGTGCTCCGGACGTGGCATGGGTCGGGTCTGCTGACGAGATCGCGACTCTGGACGGTTCCACCCAGGCCGCGAGCACCGACGCGCCCGGGATCCCGGCGCAGGGCGCGGGAGTGCCGGGTGCTGCCGATCGACAGGACGCCGAGGTCGGGCTCGGGCTGGGGGCGCCGACGGCCGCGGAGGAGTCGGTCGAGGAGCTCGACGACGATCCGGCGGGTCTCGCCGACGAGGGTCCGGCGATGTTGGAGGACGTCGACGGTCTTGGCCTTGCGGCCGCCCAGCCGCCGGACGAACCGCTGGGCGAACCCGACCCGGAAGCCCTCGATGGCGCGGGCCTGCGCGCCTGGGCGACTCCCCTGCGGAGGCCCCGTCCGGTCCCGGCGACGGCAGACGACACGCGCTCCACAGGACCGGCCCGCCACGGAATCCCGGCGCCCGTGGCTGCTGGGAGGGGCGAGACAGCAGCGGCCCCGGAGACCGCAGGGTCAGGCGAGACGCCCGCGCCCGGGGTCGCCGAGCCCGAGCCGTCCGGACGGACGGCTGAGCAGTCCGAGGGCGAGGCGCGAGAAACCGCTGAGCCTCCTTCAGAGACCTCAGTTCACGGACAGACCTCCGCGATCCATGAAACGGCAGCGCCGCAAGAGATCTATGGGACCCCAGAGGTGCCTGCGCCTTGGGGGATCGCTGGAACCGAAGAAACCACTGCGCCGCAGGGGATCAGTGGGTTCGACGAGATCGCTGCTCCGCAGGGGATCTCCGAGACCGAAGAGACCGCCGCTCCGCAGGGAATCCGCGAAAGCGAAGGCGCCGCTACGCCCCGAGGTGTCGGCGGATCCGAAGAGATCCCTGCGCCGCAAGGGATCAGTGAGTTCGAAGAGACGCCTGCTCCGTGGGGAACCTCCGAGACCGAAGAGACCGCTGCTCCGGAGGAAATCCACGGGACCGAGGAGACGCCTGCGCCGCAAGGGATCGATGAGGTCGAAGAGGCCCCTGCTCTGTGGAGAACGCTCGAGACCGAAGAGACCGCGACGCCGCGAGAGATCGGCGGATCCGAGGACAGCCCTGCGCCGCAGGGGATCAGTGAGGTCGGAGAGGTCGCTGCTCCGCGGGGGAGTGCCGAGGCCGTGGAGGCGACAGAGCCCGTCGCGAGCATCGGGGAGCACGCGCGGGCCGACGAGCCGCAGGACGAGGCGGAGCCGGAGGTCGAGGACGCCCCGGCCGACCCGTACACGCCGGAGGATGTCGACGGCGAGGGACTGCGCGGCTGGGCCTCGCCGGCCAAGACCGCCGCGCTCGCCGGCTGGATCGTGGTCGACCCGGACGACGAGGACGACCCCGGCCACCCGATCCGTACGGTCGCGGCGGCCCAGGCGGCCGAGCGGCTGACGGTCCCGGTCGAGGACCCGGACGGCGCGGGCTGGCACGGCGACACCGTCTCGGCCGAGCCGCGTTCACTCAGCCTGGTCCCGCCGGTCCGTGAGGACGAGTCAGCCCCGATGACAGGAGAGGTCCGGATGCCGGCAGCCGCCGACCCGTGGGCCGCGGAACCGTCCGGCGAGTGGAGCGATCCGCTCACCGGTGCCGATCTCAGTGGCGCCGCCGCGTTCGCGCGGCCCGACCTTCCGGTCTGGACGGCCGAGCCGGTGCCGGGGGCGTCGGCTGCCGGGGACGGCGTCGCGGTGTATCCGATCGGTGCGCCCGAGCCCGCGCAGGCCGCGCGGCCGGTCCTGGAGGCGCCGCTGGACGAGCCGGCCGCCGCGGTGATCTCGCGGCAGGTCGAGGCCGCCCGCCGGCACCTGCAGGCCGCGCTGGTCGTCGCGAACGGGCCGTCCGCGCCGCAGCGGCTCGGCGCGTTGCTCACCGCGGTCGAGCAGGTGCTCACCGCCGTCACCGACCTGGCCCGGGAGACGCGCGGGCTGCTCGAGTCCGGCCTCGCCGACCGTACGTTCCCGGGTGAGGCACGCTTCCTCTGCAGCCCGCCCTGGGAGGGCGCGACCCTGGTCAGCCGCGACTCGTACGGCGACGACGTCGCGTCGCCGGCCGGGCTGGCCAGGCTGCTGCGGTCGCTGGGGTACGAAGCCCACTCGATCACCTCGGCCGGCGGCGTCGCCGGTGTCCAGATCCGATCGGCCCGGTATGCGATGCAGGTCGCGCTGGTCGAGCCGGCCGGCGGTGGGCGACAGCGCTGGAGCGGCGCGCTGGAGTGGGCCGACAGCACCGGCGCGAAGCGGACCTGGGCCGAGACGCTCGGTCCGGTGGAGCTGGAGGACGAGGAGCTCGCGCGCCGCGTCGACGAACTCGTCCGCCGCTCCGTCGGCTCGGTCTAGCTCAGTAGCCCCGAAACTGAGCGGCAGTCAGAGGTTGGTGGTGGCGGCGACGAGCGTGCCGGTGCCGTGGACGGTTGCGTCCAGTCCGGCCGGCAGCCACGCCGACGCCCCCCGCGGCAGCGTGAGCAACTGCGGCCCGGCCTGCACGACCGCCTTGCCCTCGACGGTCAGCACGATCCGCGGCCCGGTGACCCCGATCTCGACCGGCTCGGCCGCGAGCTGGAGCACGTCCAGCCGGAAGTCCGGCACGGGCGGCCGGTACGCCGCGTGCCCCGGCCCGCACGGCTTCGGCGTCATCGTCGGCGCGGGCCCGTCGCTGACGTCCATGGCCCGCAGCAGCTCGGGCACGTCGATGTGCTTGGAGGTGAACCCGCCGCGCAGCACGTTGTCGGAGTTGGCCATCACCTCGACCGCCGTGCCGCGCAGGTAGCAGTGCACGTTGCCGGCGGCCAGGAACATCGCCTCGCCCGGCCGCAGCGTGAGCCGGTTGAGCAGCAGCGCGAGCACCACCCCGGGATCGTCCGGGTACGCCTGCCCCAGCTCGACCGCGGTCGCGAACTCGACCGGGAACTCCGCCGACCCGCCCGCGCAGGCGGCCACGACTGAGTCGACCAGCCGGCGGCGCCGATCCGCCGGCACGGTGAGCAGCCCGGTGACGACCTCCCGCAGACCCTCGTGGTCGGGCCGGGCCTGCAACGCCTCGACGTACTTGCCGAGCGCGGGCACGGCCGGCGCCAGCGACGAGAGCAGCCGCATCGTGTCCGGCAGCGCGCGGAAGCCGCACAGCGCCTCGAACGACGTCAGCGCGCAGAGCAGCTCCGGCTTGTGGTTGGGGTCGACGTAGCTGCGCTCGGGGGAGTCGAGCGGGACGCGGCGCTGCTGCTCGTCGGCGTACCCGGCCTTGGCCTGGTCGAGGTTCGGGTGGGCCTGCAGCGAGAGCGGGCGCTCGGCCGCGATGATCTTCATGAGGAACGGCAGCCGGGCGCCGAACCGGCGCACCACCGGGGCCGAGAGCATCCCGGTCGGGTCGGCCTCGATCCGCTTGGTCAGCGAGCCGCCGGAGCGCAGCAGCGACGGCGTCGCGGGGTGCGCACCCATCCAGAGCTCGGCCTGCGGCCGGCCGGTCGGCGGGACGCCGAGCAGGCGGGGGATCTCGGTGGTCGAACCCCACGCGTACGGCCGAACCGGGTTGTCCAGCAGGTCCGCGGTCCGGGCGTCGACTGGTGTCGTCCGCACGGCGGACGACCCTACCCGACCGCCCTTACCGACATTACCCATTTCGGGCCGTACCGGGCTGTTCACGGCGAGTGCTCGAACTCCGGCGTGTCGGGGTCGGCGCCGACCGCCCGGCGGCCGGCCGGGCGTTCCAGGTCGGGCTCCAAGTAGATCAGCCGGGCCTCCGGGACCGCCTGGCGGACACGCCGCTCCGCGTCGTCGATGGCGGTGGCGACCCGCTCGATCACGGTCGTGCGGGGCACCGCGATCTTGGCCGCGACGAGCAGCTCGTCCGGCCCGAGGTACTGGGTGCGCAGGTGGATGACCCGGTCCACACCCGGCCCGACCAGCGCCGCGACGATCGCGTCCAGCGTCTGCGGGGACGCGCCCTCGCCGATGAGCAGGCTCTTGGTCTCGATGATGAGGATGATCGCGATGACGCCGAGCAGCAGCCCGATCATGATCGTGCCCCAGGCGTCCCAGACGACGTCGCCGGTGGCCCAGGACAGCCCGACGCCGGCCAGCGCGAAGACCAGGCCGAGCAGCGCCGCGGTGTCCTCCAGCAGCACGACCGGCAGCTCCGGCGCCTTGGCCCGGCGGATGAACTGGAACCAGCTCGACGTGTCCCGGATCTCGTTGGACTCGTGCACCGCGGTGCGCAGCGAGAAGCCCTCCAGGCCGATCGCGACCAGCAGGATGATCACCGCGATCAGCGGGCGGTCCAGCTCGGCGCCGTGGTCGCGCAGCTTGTGGTAGCCCTCGTACAGGGAGAACAGCGAGCCGAGGGTGAACAGGACCAGGGCGACCACGAACGCGTAGAAGTATCGGTCGCGGCCGAAGCCGAACGGGTGGTTCTCGGTCGCCTGCCGCCGGGCCCGCTTGCCGCCGATCAGCAGCAGGCCCTGGTTGCCCGAGTCGGCGACCGAGTGGGCCGACTCGGCCAGCATCGACGACGAGCCGGTGAGCAGGAAGCCCACGAACTTCGCGACGGCGATGCCGAGGTTCGCCCCCAGCGCCGCGATGATCGCCCTGGTGCCGCCTTCAGCGCTCACGGACTCTCCTCTGTCGTGCCGGAGGCGATCCCGACGTACGCCGCGGTGAAGTCGAGCAGGGCCACGACCGAGGCGAGCCGGCCGACAGGGCCGGCCGCGTCCTCGGCCATCACCTCGGTGACCGGGACGCCGCGCCGGCCGCAGTCCGCGACCAGCTCGTCGACCTGGGCCCGGACCTGCTCGGGCTCGTCGCCCGCCCGAACCAGCACCAGCCGGGACCGGACCAGGCCCGGGTCGTCGACCCGGTCCCGGAACAGGTCGTCGTCCGGGCCGGCGTCGGCCGGCGCGGTGACCAGGCCGGCCAGCCGCTGCGGCCCGACCGGCAGGGCGCCCCAGACCGCGGGTCGGCCGGCCGCGGCCAGCAGACCGGCGAGCCGGCGGGCGGCCGCGCCCCCGGGCGGGGTGCTGCCGATCACCACCGGCACCGACTCGGCCAGGTCCAGGGCCAGCGACTTGGCCGGGTTCCCGTACGTCTCCGAGCCGGGTCGGCAGCGCTCGGCCAGCGCGTCGAGCAGGTCGGCGCAGCCGCGCAGGTCCGGCCCGGGGTTCGGGACCACGCCGAGCTCGCCCGCGGCCAGCAGCAGCGGGACCAGCGGGGCCCAGAGCGCGGCCCGCGGGTGCCGCCCGCCCGGGAGCGGCACGTACGCCGCCCGGTTGCGGCCGCAGGCCTCGTGCAGCAGCGAGTCGGCCGGGCCGGTGCCGAACACGGTCAGCCCGCGCCGGGCCGCCGCCTCGACCAGCGAGGGCGGCGCGGCCGCGGTCGCCGAGGCGCTGACCGCGAGCAGGACGTCCACCGGACCGGCCCAGACCGGCAGCACCGGGCCGTCCTGGCGCACCATCGGCGCGACCGAGTCCGGCCGGTCGGCGAGCGCCGCCAGCATGACCGCGACGTCGTCGGCGCCGGGGTCGGCCGTGACCAGCACGGCCCGCGGCCGGAGGCCGGCCAGCACGGCCGGGACCTCGGCCTCGGCGGCCAGCGCCAGGCTCTCCCGGACCTGGGCGCCGGCGGTCGCGACCGACCGCAGCAACCCGCCGCGGTCGGCCTCGGCCAGCCGGCGCTCGTCGTCCAGGAGCGACTCGTCCAGTGCGATGCTCATGAAACCTCAGACGTCCTGCGCAGCGGGGCAGTTCACGGTGCGGGCACGCCCCGGCGCCGGGCCTCATCCAGCAGCAGGACCGGGATGTCGTCCTGCACCGGGTAGGCCCGGTCGCACTGGGTGCACCAGAGCTCGTTGGTCTCCTCGTGCACCTCCAGCGGCGCGTGGTCGTCGGGGCAGGCCAGGATCTCCAGCAGCGTCGGGTCGAGGTTCATCGCCATCTCCTTAGGCTCGCACCAGGGCCAGCACGGCGTCCCGCAGCTCGGCCAGGGTCTTCTCGTCGGGGGCTTCCACGTTCAGCCGCAGCAGCGGCTCGGTGTTGGACGGACGCAGGTTGAACCAGCTGCCGTCGGGCAGCGAGACGGTCAGCCCGTCGAGGTGGTCGACCGATACCCCGTCCCGCTTCCCGTACGCCTCCTCGACCGCGGCGGTCCGCCCGGGCGCGTCGGTGACGGTCGAGTTGATC
This sequence comes from Mycobacteriales bacterium, assembly GCA_035995165.1. Taxonomy (NCBI): domain Bacteria; kingdom Bacillati; phylum Actinomycetota; class Actinomycetes; order Mycobacteriales; species Mycobacteriales bacterium. The sequence goes on along the minus strand of DASYKU010000113.1, from coordinate 9,541 downwards.
TCCCCGGAGGCCACGTACCGCTCGTACGCCGAGGCCAGGGTGGAGAGCGGGACGTCGGCGGTGCCGAGCGCGGCCAGCACGTGCAGCGCCGCGAGCATGCCGGTGTCGGCCCGCCAGAAGTCCTGGAAGTAGTAGTGGGCCGAGTGCTCGCCGCCGAACACCGCGTCGTTCTCGGCCATCTGCTGCTTGATGAACGAGTGCCCGACCCGGGTCCGCACGGGGACACCGCCGTGCTCGCGGATGATCTCCGGCACCGCCCGCGAGGTGATCAGGTTGTGGATGATCGTGCCGCCCGGGTGGTCGGCCAGCGCGCGCACCGCGACCAGGGCGGTCACCGCGGACGGCGAGACCGGGACCCCCCGCTCGTCGACCACGAAGCAGCGGTCGGCGTCGCCGTCGAAGGCCAGCCCGAGGTCGGCGCCGACCTCGACCACCTTGGCCTGCAGGTCGCGCAGGTTGGCCGGCTCCAGCGGGTTGGCCTCGTGGTTCGGGAACGTCCCGTCGAGCTCGAAGTAGAGCGGGACGACCGCCAGCGGCGCGGTCAGCACGGCCGGGGCCGTGTAGCCGGCCATCCCGTTGCCGGCGTCGACGACCACGGTCAGCGGCCGGATCCCGGACAGGTCGACCAGTCCCCGCAGGTAGGCCGCGTATGCCGGGAGCAGGTCCCGCTCCTCCACCCGGCCGGGCGGGCCCACCGGCGGCAGGTCCTGCTCGGCCAGCGCGCGGATCTCCCGCAGGCCGGTGTCCTGGCCGACCGGCTTCGCCCCGGCCCGGCACATCTTGATCCCGTTGTAGCGGGCCGGGTTGTGGCTGGCGGTGAACATCGCGCCGGGCAGGTCGAGCGAGCCGGAGGCGAAGTAGAGCAGGTCGGTCGAGCCCAGCCCGGCGTCCACCACGTCGGCGCCCTGGCTGGTTGCGCCGTCGGCGAACGCGGCCGACAACGGCACGCTGGAGTCCCGCATGTCATGCGCGAGAACGATGCGCGGTGCGCCGGTCACGCGCACGAAGGCGGCCCCGAATGCCCGGGCGACCTGCTCGTCGAGCTGGTCGGGCACGGTGCCGCGCACGTCGTACGCCTTGACTAAGGAGGACAGATCTCGCACCCGACGACCCTATCGGCCGGGCGCGACCGCCCGTGCCACCTACTGGGGGCTGGGGATAACTCGGAGATGGCCGCGGCGGCCGGTGCCGGGGTCCTGCTTCGCGCCGGTACTGGCACCCGCGTCGACCGCGAGCGTGCGCCGCTCCGGACGGGCCGCCTCGCGGACCGCGTCGGCCAGCGCCTCGAGGTCGTCGCTGCTCGGCATCGGCAGGCTGAACTCGCCCTCGTGCCGGACGACCTCCCAGCCCTTGGGCACGGTCAGCCGGCGGGCGTGCTCCTCGCACAGGTCGTACGAGTGGGGCTCGGCGTAGGTCGCGAGCGGGCCCACGACGGCGGTCGAGTCCGAGTACACGTACGTGAGAGTGGCCACGGCGGAATCCGGGCAACCGGTACGAGAGCAGCGGCGCACATGTCTGACCATGCCTACCGCGCCTCCCACGCTGAGCCGATCCCACCCACGGCGGCACCATAGCCCCGGATTCGCCCGCCGGGCGGCACCTACGACACCCGCCGGCCGTGTCGTGCCACGGTTCACCCGGGCGTGTCGCAGCATCTCCTCTCCGGGGCGTCCACCCGGGTACGATCCCGCTTATGAGCCCGCCGCCTGGTGACCGGCTCGCGCCGGCCCGCCGCCGGACCCGGCCGGGGATCCGGCGGGACCGCCGCGGGCGTGGGTTGCGCGGCCTGCTCGTGCCGAGCGGGGTGCCGCTGTCCCGCAGCCGGGCCGAGCAGTTCGACGACCTCGTGCTCGACGCCGTCGAGCACCTCGAGGCCCGCTGGGCCACGAAGCTGGAGTCGGTCGAGTTCGCGGTCGAGGACGTGCCGGCGGTGCCGGACGGGCCGCCCGAGGCGCTGGTCTGGGGCACCGACGTCATCGAGGACGGCGCGGTGCCGCTCGCCCGGCTGCTGCCGGCCGGGTCGGACCCGGCCGGACGCCCCACCCCACCCCGGATCGTGGTCTACCGGCGCCCGCTGGAACTGCGCGCCCTGGACCGCACCGAGCTGGCCGACCTCGTCCATGACGTCGTGGTCGAACAGGTCGCCAACCTGCTCGGGCTCGACCCGGACGAGGTCGACCCGCCGACAGAATGATCATCGGGCCGGGACACGCCCCGGATGCTCCGCACCGCACGGTTGCCACCCCGTACGCTGATCATGTCGCGGTGCCCCGTCTCGACCAGACCGGGGCACCGTCGTGGTTGTGCGCCCGGGATCGACACCTGCCTCCCGTGGGTACGTTTCCTGGTACGGGATCGTGGCGGATCGGAGGTGGACCGGTGAGCGACGTCGGCGTCCCTGACCGCCTGGCGTGAGCGACATGCGTCCGCTCGCGATCGTGGTGGTCATGGTCGGCGTGGTTCTGCTCGCTCTCGGCACCTGGTTGATCCTGCGTGCGTCGCTCGGGCGGCAGGCGCCGCCCGCGGCTCGGAAGAAGGCGCCGCGCCCGCCGCCGTCCCCCTCGGTGACGCCGCCCTCGCCGCGGGCGTCGGCGGAGACGACGCGGGAGCCGGTGGTGTTCCCGCCGGCCGCGGCGGCGCGGACCGGGGCGGGGAATCGATGGGCGGCGCCGACCTCCCCTTCCTCCCCCTCCTCGTCGGAGGATTCCAGCCGCTGGCAGCGCCCGAGCGCGTCGCCCGACCGCGAACCGGCCTCATCGCAGGCATCGGCCGGCGAGCCGTCGGAGGCCGCGCGCGAGCCGTCGGAGGCCGCGCGGGCCGCGCGCGAGTCGTCGGGATCCGCGCGGGAGCAGACGGGGGCCGCGCCGGAGCAGATCGGGTCCGGGACCGAGCCGATCGGGTCCGGGCCGGAGCCGATGGTGTCTCCGGAGGAGCCGGTCGGGGGGCTGTCCGAGCCTGTTGCCGGGGCTCCCGGCGCCGAGAGGTCGAGCGACTCGGGCGGGTTGGAGCCCGTCGCCTTGGAGCCGCTCGGAGCGCAGCCGGGCGAGGAGAGCGCGCCGCTGACCGAGCCCGCCGCGGCGGCGCCGGTCTCGCGGCCCGACGAGCCCGCCGTAGTCGAGGCTGCCGAGCCGGTGGACGAGCTGGTGATCCACGAGCCGGGTGAGCACGAGGACGAGCCGGACATCGACGGGCTGCCGATCGCCGGCGCCGACCACGCCGAGCCGGACGCCTCGGAGCCGGACGGCCTCAATGCCGACGACGAGCCGGACGCCTCGGAGCCGGATGGTCTTGATGCCGCCGACGAGCCTCTGGTCGACGAGCCGGACACCGCGGCCGAGGCCGCTGCGCAGCCGGTCGCCATCGACGAACCCGAAGCGGACGAGGCGGCGACCGATGAGCGCGGGGCCGGGGAGCGGGGGGCCGGGGAGCCTGTCGTCGAGGAGTCGGATGCCGCCGAGCTGTCGGCTGCGGAGTCCCCCGCGGAGTCGGACGCCGCCGAGCTGCCGGCTGCGGCCGGGGAGGCCCGTGAGGAGCCCGTTCCCGCGGAGTCGGACGCCGCCGAGCTGCCGGCTGGGGCCGAGCCTGTCGCTGCGGAGTCGAAGGACCCCGGGGAGCCGGTAGCGGCTGAGGAGCCCGTCGACCAGTCGGTCGCCGAGGGATCGGAGGCCGCTGAGCTGCCGGCTGGGGCCGAGGAGCCCGTCGGGGAGGCGCACGGCGAGCCTGCGGAGGAGTCGCGGTCGGTCGGGGCGTTGGAGCTGGGTGCTGAGCCGGCGCGGGACGACCAGACCGCGGCCGAGCTGACCACGCCGATCCCGGGTCTGCCGCTGACCGGGCTGGACCTGCCGGCCGGTGCGGCCGCGTGGGGGGTTCCACCGCTCGCGTCCGAGACCCCACGCTCGCCGGCCCCCACGTCCAGCTTCGCGCAGTCCCTGGCTGCGCGCCCGGACGAGACGGCGCCGCCGGCTCGTGCCACGCCCCCACCCGTACCTCGTGGCGACGCGGTCACCCCCATGGGCACCGTCCTCGGCGGCGCGACCGGCCACCCGCCGCTGCCCGCGCCGCAGATGCCGCTGCCGGCGCCGGCGCCGGCTGGTGCCGCGGCCCCGGCTGCCGGGCCGCCGCCGGACCCGTTCGAGGACTGGGCCCGTGAACACCCGCGCGGTCCGCAGGCCGGCCGGTCCGGGCACGAGATCCAGCCCGGGGCGCAATTCGGCCCGCCCGCGGACACCCGCTTCGGCCTGGGCGTCCCGCCCCAGACCCCCGCCCGGACTCCCCGCCCGCAGGACGACCCGTCCCAGGACCGACCGTCCCAGGACCGACCGTCCCAGGACCGACCGTCCCAGGACCGACCGTCCCAGGACCGACCGTCTCCGGACCGGCCATCCGACAGCCGGCCGACTCAAGACGGTCCGCCCCAGGCCGGCCCCCAGGGCGGCTCGTCCCAGTCGGGTCAGCCCCGGTCGGGTCAGCCCCAGGACTGGTCGCCCCAGGCACCCCCGCAGAGTCCGCGCCCGCCGCAGGGCGCCCCCTCACAGGACTGGCCGCAGCAGGGACCCGGGCCGGCGGATCGGTCACGGCAGGGACGCCCGTCGCAGGGTGACCGGGCTCAGGACTGGCCGCGGCAGGGACCGCCGGAAGAGCGGCTGGGCGGGGATCGGGGTGGGGCGGGGCAGGAGGCTTCGCGGTCGGGTCCGCCGCAGTGGGATCCGGAGTTCAGCGCGCTGGCGGACCAGTTCAACCGGCCGGCCGAGCCCGAGCCGCAGCCTCCGTTCGGCCAGCCGTACGGGACGACGCCGCCGCCGCAGTTCGACCGGCCCCAGTTCGCCCCGCCGGGACGCCCGGCCCCGAACGCCGGTCCGCCGGCGGGTCCCCGGGCCGCATCGCAGCAGGCCGGCCCGCGCAGCCGCCGCGGCCGCCCCGAGGACCCCCGCCAGGCCGCGGTCTACGACGCGCTCACCATCAACGAGCAGGTCCTGGACGAGGTCTGGACCAGCCCGTCGGTGGACGTGCTCAAGGTCGTGTCGAGCATCGTCGTCAACGCCCTGGACGCGTACGAGGACGACCCGGCCGAGTACGCGGACTGGGTCGCCGTGCACCGCACCGGCAACTGCGACTGCCACTGATCACATAAGGATCAGTGGGCCGGCCGCTTGCGCGGGTTCAGCACACCGTTCCGGATGCGTTCCACTCCGGCCGGACCCGGACCGGGTGGAACGGAATCAACCGGCGGGAACGGATTCCCGTCGTTGTAACGCTGCTCCAGTCGGCGTACCTCGACAGCAAGCACCCGTCCCACGAGCTCGCTCAGGTTGTAGGCCTCGCCCGGGGCCCCGGAGGTCGCCCGGACCGCCGCTCGCGCGCGATCGACCAGATCTCGCGGCAGATAGAAACTACGTTGCACCCGATCGGGGCTCGTGCGATTGCGCCGCTTAGGCGCAGAATCCCCGGGCTCCCCCATTACGGAGTCCATCGCCCGCTCCTCCCCGTCGATGGTCGGCGCCGGAGGCAGTGGTTTAACCCCAAGGATGTGACAGTGACAAACTGACCACCGAACGTACTATAAGTGAAACAGAGTGTGAGTGACTTCCGGAGACGCATCGCAGGCGTCATCTGCGCGTACGGTGTGGACCGATACGGGGCGGCAGGGGACGGTTTGCCATTTCTCCTGGTCAGACCGGCCGAGGCGACGTGATCATTGAGTCGCATTAGACTTGCACTCACGAGATTCGAGCACGTGCCGTAGTGTCGTCGCAGCGTCGCGTTACCGCCGAAGGGAGCACTGGGCGTGCAGCATCTAGCCGTCCACGTCCTGGCCGCCGAGCCCACCATCAACACGACCGGTGTCGTGGCGTGGATCGTCAAATACATCATCCCACTGCTGTTCGCCTTCGCGGCAGTGGTGATCATGTCCCGCGCCCACCAGGGCCGGACGCGGGAGAACGCGGTCGTGGCCGTGAACCTTTTCCTCGGCATCATCCTGATTGCTGCCGGCGGCACCCTCTTCGCCTTCGGTCAGCAGCTGGTCAACCTGATCCTCGGCTGAGTCCGAACACGCACCGGCCGGCGGAGGGAGACAGATGGCGCTGACCGTACGACCGGACGACGAGGTCTACCAGTTCGACACGGTCTGGCTCGGGCCGGACGAGTACACGCTGCCCATCCAGGCCCGGTACGTGGCCTGGGGCACGTGGCTGGCCTGCTTCCTCGTCGCCGCGGTGGTCCTCATCCCGCTCGGCGGGGGTGGGCCCGCCGGCGTGCTCGGGTCGCTGATCTGGTCGCTCGGGCTGTCCGTCGTGCTCTCCCGCGCCGTCATGCTGGTCGTCGACCATGAGCGGCCGCTGCGGTCGCTGCCCGCGCTGTTCAACGCGGAGGCGCGGGCGGCGCTGCAGGCACGTCGCCGGGGCGAGCGGTCGCTGCTGGTGCGTCCGGGCAAGATCCGGGTCCGGGAGACGCCGCCGAAGGTGCTGGCGATGCGGGAGCGACAGCGGTCCCGGACCGCCGCGCGCGTCGGTCGCAAGCACAAGCCGGTCGCCGAGCCGGCGGTCGAGTCCACGCTCGACGTGCTGGACTCCGACGGTCCGGCCTGGACGCCGGACGTGCCCGCCGACGAGTGGTACGTGGAGGCCGCGCCGGCCTGGAGCATCGCCAGCGACGAGCGGTACCAGGCCGGTCGGGCGCAGGTCGAGCACGACGAGGTGCACGGGTTCGTCCGCGCCCCCGATCCGGAGCCGCACGATCTCCCGGTCGCCGAGGTCGCCCAGCCGGTGCCGGCGTCGGCCGTGGCCCGGGCGAGTTCGGCGCTCGGGTACCCGACGCCGCCGCCCAGCCCGCAGCCGGCGCACCGACCGTCCGCCGACGCCCAGCCGCCGCAGGGCACTCCGGTCCGCCCGCCGACGCCCGCCCGAGCCGACGCGACACCGGTCAGCCCGCCCGCACAGGCCGGCGCGGCACCGGTCCGTCCGCCCGCACCCGCCCGGTCCAACGGGCAGGGCAACGCAGCGCCGGTCCGCCGGCCAATGCCCGCCCGGTCCAACGGGCAGGGCAGCGCGGCGCACGTCCGGCCGCCGGCACAGACCAATGGACAGGGGACGCCGGCCGTGGCCGGGCCGGCGGCACAGACCAATGGACAGGGGACGCCGGCCGCGGTCCGGCCGGCGGCGCAGACCAACGGACAGGGCACGCCGGCCGCAGCCCGGCCGGCGGCGCACGCCGGCGGCGACGGCGCGGCGGCGCAGGGCCCGGTCCAACACCCCGCGCACGCACGCCCGGCGCAGGAACGGCCCGAGTCGCGCCCGGCCGCACAGCACCCGGCCCAGGACCGGCCCGCCGCGCAGCACCCCGCCCAGGACCGGCCCGCCGCACAGCACCCTGCGCAGGAGGGTTCGGCCGCGCAGCACTCGGCGCACGCGCGCCCGGCCGATCCGCAGCACGCAGAACCGCAGCACGCAGAACCGCAGCACGCAGAGCAGCAGGACGCGCCTCGCAGCCCGTTCCGGGCCGACCCGCACGAGGCTGAGTACCAGGGCCCGCTCACCGTCAGCCCGACCGGCGGCCGGCACGCCAAGCCGGCGAAGGACGAGAAGACCGACCCGCACGCCGCGCTCGAGGCGCGGATCCTGCTCCCCGCGAGGAAGGACCGCTGATGGCCCGCCGTCGCGAGGAGCCGCGCACCGCGCCGCTCGCCCTGTCCCTGCGTGAGATAGCCGGGAACATCACCCTGACCAAGCGCTCCGCGTACGCCTGGTACGTGGTGCCGCCGGCCCGCTGGGCCTGGCGTGCCGACGGCGACCGCCGCGGCATGGTCGACGCCGCCGGCATCGGCTTCGCCGGCCTGGCCGGGCGCCGGATCCGTATCCGCGTCACCTCCCGGCCGTACCCGGTCGCGGCCTGGGCCCGTGGCCTGCACGCGCGCACCCCGTCCCCGCTGCCGGGGTCCGAGGACAGCACCTGGTCGGACAACCTGCTGGCCCAGCAGCGCTACCTGCGGACGTCGGCCACCGCGGAGAAGGAGGTCTACCTCGGCGTCGAGATCGCGCCGCGGGGCCGACTCACCGCGATGATGGAAAGCCTGATGGGCAAGGCCGGCAACCGCGAGCTGGCGCACCTCGACCGCGACGTCGAGCTGATCGGCGAGGCGGTCGGCTCCCCCGGCATCGGCGGCCACCCGGCCGACCCGCGCCGGATGGAGTGGCTGCTGCACCGCTCGATCGGGCTCGGGCTGCCGGCGCCGGGCGGGCTGATGTCCCCGTCGGGGCTGTCCGCGGACTGGGAGACCACCGACCTGCACGCGTTCACCGAGGGCGTGGTGGTCCGTCCGACCCCGCTGGGCCGGTGCGTGCAGATGATCGACCGCCGCCCCGACCACGACCCGCTGACCTCGTACGTGGCGGTGGTGACGCTGGGGCGGATGCCGGAGATGATCGTCCCGGACCCGCGCGGCCCGTGGCTGTCGGCGACCGACGCGCTGCCGTTCCCGGTCGAGCTGAGCTCGACGGTCGACGTGCTGGCCGGCACCGCGACCCGCACCGGCGTGACCAAGGCGCTGCTGCGCATCCGCGACCAGCAGCGGCAGTACCAGATCCACGACGTGGACGAGCCGGCCGCGCTGACCCGGCAGGCCGAGCATGCCCGGCGCATCGAGGACGAGATGAGCCACGGCGACGACCTGGTCTCCACCCGTACGGAGGGGTGGTATCGGCTGGCCGTCGCGGGCCGGAGCGAGAACGAGTGCATGGAGCGGGTCCGCGCGGTGCGCGACCTCTACAAGCGCCGGCACATGGACGCGGTCCTGACGAAGGGCCAGGCGTCGCTGGTCCGGGAGTTCGTGCCGGGTGAACCGGTGGCGTCCACCGCGTACCGCCGCCGTCTGCCGATGCGGTATTTCGCGGCCGGGCTGCCGCAGGTGAGCACCCGGCTCGGCGACCGCCGCGGGCCGCTGATCGGCATCATCGCCAGCTCCGTACGGCGGCCGGTGATGTTCGACACCCACTACTCGACCGAGGTGAAGAAGGCGTCCGGGCTGGTCCCGATCGTCGGCCGGCAGGGCGCGGGCAAGTCGGTGCTGGAAGCGACGATCTGCTACCAGGCCGCCCGGCGCGGGATCCGTACGGTCATGCTCGACCCGTCCGGACCGCTGGCGGCGCTGTGCGAGATGCCGGAACTGCGGGAGTTCTCCGAGCACATCGACCTGGCCAAGGCGCCGGCTGGCACGCTGTCGCCGTGGGCGGTGGTGCCCGAGCCGCAGCCGAGCCACTTCGACTCGCAGGAGCAGTACGACGAGGCGATGGACGAGGCCCGGGCCGAGCGCAAGACCCTCGCCATCGACATCGCCCGGATGCTGCTACCGGCCCAGATCGACCACAACCCGCACACCGAGCCGCTGCTGCTGCGCGCGATCCGCGAGGTCGGCGCCGAGCCGGCCAGCAACTACTGGGCCGTCATCTGGCGGCTGCGGGAGTATGCGGGGCTGCGCTTCGACGGCGCCCCGATGGAGGCCGAGGACGAGGGCTACAAGCGGCTGCGGGACGAGTCCGCGGCGATG
>DASYKU010000112.1 GCA_035995165.1 Mycobacteriales bacterium | reverse complement strand
AGACCGACCGCGGTGGTTTATCTGGGTCAGCCGGTGGCCTGCAGCTGCAGGTGCTCCCGGCGTGCGGTCTCCAGCAGAGCCCGCCACGAGGTCACGTCCGGCCGGCGCTTGAGCAGCGCGCGCCGCTCCCGCTCGGTCATGCCGCCCCAGACCCCGAACTCGACCCTGTTGTCCAGGGCGTCGGACAGGCACTCCGTACGCACGGGACACCCCATGCACACGGCCTTGGCCCGGTTCTGCGCGGCCCCCTGGACGAAGAGCTCGTCCGGGTTCGTGGTCTTGCAACGTGCGTCCTTCGACCAGTCCACCAGCATGTCGGCGTTCATCCGCTTGTCCCCCTGCGTACCCGCGCCCCCCACCAGAACGCTGGGAGCAGCCTAGGAAACCGGACACCTGTTCAGACAGACCCCGATCGGATCATTAGGAGTGGCCCGCTCTGACTAAGCCCGTCGGCAGGTGAGAGTCAGATTCGCACTACTCCGTTCTAGCCCGTTCGGCGTAGTAAGCGGCTACGCCGCTAACAGCCGGCGGTGAACGTCAGCCGTTGGCCGTAGTCTGCACCGCATGGCTGGTCCGTTCCTGCGGAAATCCCTAGGTGTCGTACAGCTCACAGCGGCGGTCGGCGTCACCGGAGTACTCGTCGCGGCGGTGTTGTTGCCGGTGACCGGCGGGCTCGGCCTCGCCGCCCGCAACAGCGTCCAGGCCTTCGACGACCAGCCCTGTGACGTCGAGGCCGGCATCCCCGAGCAGGCCTCGGTGATGTACGCGGCGGACGGCACCACGATCGCCACGTTCTACAACCAGAACCGGCAGGTCGTCAGCGCCAAGCAGATCCCCAAGATCATGCGCCAGGCCATCGTCTCGATCGAGGACCGCCGGTTCTACGAGCACCACGGCGTCGACCCCGAGTCGCTGCTGCGCGCGGTCGTGAAGAACCAGCAGGCCGGCGAGGTCGTGCAGGGCGGTTCGACGCTGACCATGCAGTACATCAAGAACGTGCGGCTCTACCAGGCCAAGACCCTGGAGGAGCAGAAGGAAGCGATCGACCAGAGCCCGGGCCGCAAGCTCATCGAGGCCCGCTGCGCGCTGGAGCTGGAGAACAAAGAGACCAAGGACGAGATCCTCACCAACTACCTGAACATCACCTACTTCGGCGCCAGCGCGTACGGCGTGGAGAAGGCGTCCCGGACCTACTTCGGCAAGTCGGCGACCAAGCTGACGGTCCCGGAGGCCGCGCTGCTGGCCGGCCTGGTGCAGAGCCCCATCCGGTACGACCCGTACAAGTCGAAGACGGCCGCGAAGGCCCGCCGCGACACGGTGCTCAACGACATGCAGAGCCTGGGCTACATCAGCGCCGCGCAGGCCAAGGCGGCCAAGGCGTCGGCGGTCCACATCGTCCCGAAGCCCAGGTCCAGCGGCAAGGACTGCGCGAACTCCACGACGAAGATCATCAACGCCGGGTTCTTCTGCGACTACGCGAAGGCCGCGCTGACCGCGGCCGGCTTCCCGCAGGACCGCCTGGAGACCGGCGGCCTGAAGATCTACACGACGCTCAACCCGAAGATCCAGAACTCGGTCCAGGGCGCGATGCCGTTCGACGTCTGGGCCGGGAAGAAGTCGGCTGCGGTGACCGACATCATCCAGCCCAAGACCGGCAACGTGCTCGCCTTCGGCGTCAGCCGGAAGTACGGCATCAACACGAAGGATCCGAACGTCACGTCCAACCCGCTGAACACGTCGGCCACGGCGGGATCCGGGTCGACGTACAAGGTGTTCACGCTGGTGTCGGCGCTGCAGAACAAGGTGCCGCTCGAGGCGTTCAACATCACCGTCGGGAACACGTACACGTCCCAGGTCTGCAAGAACGGCAACGACCCGTACACGGTGGTCAACGCGGGCAACTACAAGGAAGGCCCGTACAACCTGGACGTGGCGACGTACGAGTCGGTGAACACCTTCTTCGTCGCGCTGCTGGACCAGCGGTTCAACTGCGACCTGACCGGTCCGGTGCACGTCGCCCAGGCGATGGGGATGAAGCAGACCCTCTCGGCCAAGCGCCCGAACAGCAACCTGACCGAGGCCCAGGCCTACATCAAGGGCAAGAGCGCCTCGTTCACCCTCGGGCCGAACGGGACCAGCCCGCTGGAGCTCTCCTCGGCGTACGCGACGCTCGCCAACGACGGCAGGTACTGCCCGCCCACCCCGCTGGCCAAGATCATCGGTGCGGACGGCAAGGCGATCGGGCTGCCGGAGCGGTCCTGCCAGCAGGTGATCACGGCGGGCATCGCGCACACCGTCACCACGGTGCTGGAGAAGGACACCAGCCACTCCGGCGGTACGGCGGTCGGCTCGTTCGCCGGGCTGGTCGGCGCGGGCCGCCCCATCGCCGGCAAGACCGGTACGGCGTCGGGCCGCAAGCCCGGTGACGACAAGCGCGCCACCGGGAACTCGGCGGCCTGGTTCGTCGGCTACACCCCGGACTACGCCGGCGCGACCGCGGTCTTCGACCCGAAGAACACCTCGATCGCGCTGACCGACGTGCCCGGCAGCGGCAGCGTCTTCGGTCGCTACTCGGCCGACATCTGGCGCAAGGCGATGCAGCCGTTCCTGGCCGACCACACCTGGTCGTTCCCGGCGGCCGACCCCGCGGTCGTCAACGGCGACAGCGTGCCGGTGCCCTCGGTCACCGGCCTCGACCCGAACGCGGCCGTCGCGGTGCTGCAGGCCAACGGGTTCCAGGCCCGGGTCGACCCGACGAAGAAGGACAGCGCGGTGCCGCCCGGGCACGTGGCCGAGCAGTCCCCGAGCGGGCGGGCCTCGCGCGGTCAGGTCGTCACGCTCTACCTGTCCACCGGCAAGGGCGCGGCGGTGCCGATACCCGGCCAGCCGCTGCCGCCCGGGGTGACGCCCCCGACGCCTCCTGGCCGCGGTGGTGGTGGCCGTGGTGGCGGCGGCGGCGGTGGGGGCGGCAACAACTAGCGCTCGTACGACGTGGGGCCCGGGCTGACCGGCCCGGGCCCTCGTCGTCGGCGGCGTCGTCCGCGGCCTGGTCACGTCCGGCCCTCACCCGTCTCGCGCAGCGACAGGCGCATCTGCCGCGCATTCGAGCAGACGCAACCTTGTCGAGTGCAACGCGTCGACCCCAACCGGCGCAGCCCTACTGGACTCACGGCCGATCCGGCCAGGGCCGAGGCCCGGTCGACAGCGAGCCCGCGGTCGGTCCCTGCTCAGCCGGCGAGCTGGCGGCGTACCTCGGTGGACAGCCGCTTCCCGTCGGCACGCTTGCCCGCCTTCGCCTGGACCGCCTTCATCACGGCGCCCATCTGCGGCATCCCGGTGGCGCCGGTCTCCGCGATCGCGGCCGCGACCAGGTCGGTGATGCGGGCGTCGTCGAGCTGCTCGGGGAGGTAGCGGTCGAGCACCGTGCCCTCGGCCCGCTCCCGCTCGGCCAGCTCGTCCCGCCCGGCCGACCCGAAGGCCTCGGCCGCCTCCCGCCGTTTCTTCGCCTCCCGCACGAGCACGGTGAGCACCTCGTCGTCGGACAGCTCGCGCACGCTCGCCCCGGCGACCTCTTCGGTGGTGATCGCGGCCAGCGCCATCCGCAGGGTCGCGGTGGTCAGCTGGTCACGCCCGCGCATCGCGGTGGTCAGGTCGGTCTGCAGCCGGTCCTTGAGCTCGCTCACGCCCGGGAACCTACCCCGCCCGCCGGATAGTGTGGACCGATGCAGAGCCGCTCGCTCGTCGCGCCCGCCGCCGGTCTGGTGGGGGCCGGTCTGGCGACGCTGGCGTACGCGGGGCTGATCGAGCGCAACGCTTTCCGGCTGCGGGAGCTGGAGGTCCCGGTGCTGGCCCCGGGCGCGGACCCGCTGCGACTGCTGCACCTCTCGGACCTGCACCTGACCTCGGCCCAGAAGCGCAAGCGGGAGTGGATCCGCCGGCTCGGCCGGCTCGAGCCGGACCTGGTGGTGGTGACCGGCGACTTCCTCGCCGGCATGGATGCGGTGGGCCCCGTGCTGGCTGCGCTGGAGCCGCTGCTGGAGCGCCCGGGCGCCTTCGTCCCCGGCAACAACGACTACTACGCGCCGCGGGCGAAGAACCCGCTGCGCTACTTCGTGCCGGAGAAGAACCGCGTCTTCGGCGCCAGGCTGCCCTGGCCCGACCTGGCGACCGCGATGACCGACGCCGGCTGGGTCGACGTGACGAACCGCCGCGCCACCCTCAAGGCCGGCGACCGCGTCATCGCCCTGGCCGGCACCGACGACCCGCACCTCGGCCGCGACCGGTACGCCCCCGCCCCCGCCGACCCGAGCGCGGATCTCCGCCTCGGCGTGACCCACTCCCCGGAGCCGCGGGTGCTGGACGCGTTCACCGCCGACGGCTACGAGCTGATCCTCGCCGGCCACACCCACGGCGGTCAGCTTCGCGTCCCCGGCTACGGCGCCATCGTCACCAACTGCGGCATCGACCGGGCCCGCGCCCGGGGCCTGTCCCGCTGGGACGACCGCGCCTGGCTGCACGTCTCCCCCGGCCTCGGGACCTCGCCGTACGCGCCGGTCCGGTTCTGCTGCCCCCCGGAGGCGACCCTGCTCAAACTCGTTCCGCGGCTGGGCTAGACTCCTCTACGCACCATCGGGGTGTGGCGCAGCTTGGTAGCGCGCTTCGTTCGGGACGAAGAGGCCGCAGGTTCAAATCCTGTCACCCCGACCACGTACTCCCACGTCAGGGACGTGGCGTCCGTCCACTGTGGATCTGCGAACGGCCCAGTGGGAGGGAATTGGGAGGATCCGTTGTCGATCATGGACTGACACCACGCGCCGGCGACTACCGACCGTAAGAACTGACCCGACCGGGCTACTTGCTCAACGTGACACGAGCTCAAGTATCAATCAACGGGCGTCAACGGCGCCGAACAACCGCGCAGCTGGCTTCGCGAACGTTATGCGGTTCGATGAATATATGCGTCGCGGGCGAATGTCGGTCTCGTAGGCCGCCGATGCCAGTGAGGGGAGAACCGTCGTTGCGGCGGGACGGTGTTGCCATGCTGGCGCTCTCCATGACCGTCAGGGGCGTTCCGATGTCCGGTGTGCCGTTTGGTGCGATCCCGGCGCCGTACGGCGCCTGCGGCCGAGCAAGGTACCAGCGCGACGGTCGCGGTCATCGCGCAGCCGATCGACCGGCGCCGGTGCCGCCGGCTACGTCCCACTCCGGCGGCGGTACAGGCGCTCGCCGTGCTCTATCAGCTCCCAGCAGACTCGGCCTAAGGCCACGACGTCCGCCTCGGAGGCGACCACGGTCAAGGTGTAGCCGCCGGTCGCCGGCTGCGCCCCGACCAGGTCCAGCCCGATCAGTCGCGCCCAGTACCGGCCGTGCGCCAGTCCGGACGACAGGCTCCATAGCCGCTGCGCCTCGTCCCGCCGCCCGACGAGGTCCGCCGCCTGCGCGATCATCGAGGTGGTGTGGAGCTTGCCGCCGACCGTGCCGGCGTTGAGGCCTAGCGTCTTCGCCAGTCCGATCATGTCGGCTTGGCGGTCGACGCCGGTCTTCCGGCCCGGCTGCTGCGGCCTGATCTTCTCGTACTCGGCGCGGTCGCCGAAGTCGCGGTACCAGATGCGGAGCGCGCGCAACAGCCGTTCGTCCTGCTGGTCAGGCGCCAGCAGCCACAACGCCTCGGCAGCGTCCTGGAGCGACGCCCGTAGCAGCGTTAGTGGCACGTGCGGGTGGGCCACCTGCGCGTCGATGAACAGCACGCCGAGCCCGTGTAGGTGCTCGATAGCGGTGTCTAGGCCGATCCGCATCAGGGAGCTGCCGGGGAAACCCGGCAGGTGCTGGTCATCGTCCGCTAGCTCGCTGCCCGGGCCTGGCTCGGGGCGCGGCGACGCCGACACGGCTGCGTACCGCAACCGCGCGGAGTGAAGGATAGGTGCAAGGCCCGGGAACGTCCCGCTCTGCTGAGCCGAGGTCACTCGTCCAGCCTGACATGCGTCATGGGCTGCAGCCGACCGCGGCCCGCGACGCCGGTGCCCACCTCGCTGGAAGCGGCAGCGCGACGCTCGCCGGCGAAGTCGTGGATGCCCAAGGCGGCACGCCCGGCACGACGGCGGAGCCGGAGCTCTGGCAGGCGTTGCAGACACTCGCGATCGCAGGACTCGACCTCCGCGGAACCTCCTGAGACCTGGGACGCTACACAGGACGCCTCCGCCGCGACCCGATCGAGAAGGTTGCGATCGTCAGCCGGGCTGGGTTGTTGACTCGGCGTTGACTGAACGCCTCCGCTCGGCCGCACGAATCGCTGCCGGCCACGCGTTCGTGCAGAACCTTCGCCGCGGCCACTACGAACTCGCCACCGAAGTCCCGCCTCAGCTGCGCCTCGCGGCAGCCTTCACCGAGCTCGCACTTGCCGTCTGACCGAAGCAGCTACCGGGCCCGGTCTTGCCCATTCCGGCCCAACGCAACACCGCCTTCTGGCGCTCCTACCGCCTCGCGAACTGACCGGACCTCGGTCGATGGCGGTAGCGGGTCAGGAAGGCCGCGGCGATCAGATACCAGACGATGCCGCCGAGGGAGTACTGGGCGAGGGTGTCGAGGGCGTTCTGGGGTGTGCCGGTCCAGGCGAGGTAGCCGAGGCCGGCCAGGACGGAGCCGGCGCCGCTGATGGCCATCAGCCACTGTCCGCGCATGGCTCGCGCACGCTGCAGCGCGACGCCGAGTTGGACGGCTCCGGCGATGATTCCCCAGGCACCGAAGGTGGCCAGGAGTGCGGTGTATCCGTCGCGGCCGGCCGTGAGGATCGCGGCGGTGCATAGGAGGTCACCCGCGATCTCGGCGTAGTGCGCCGCGGTCACGGGTGACCTCGTGGTCGTGCGGAGGTCGATGAGAGTCGCGACGGCGTCGATGATCGGGTAGAGGGCCACCAGAGCGACGACCGTCGCTTGTGGAGGATCGGCGGCGAGGGAGCCGGCCTGGGTCAGGGTGAGCAGGGCGGCCACCCAGACGATCGCGGCGGCGGATCGTCCGGCGTAGATGAGGGTGAGTGGAGGGGCGGAGCGGTCAGTCATCGACGGCTGCGGACGGTACGAGCCTGGTGTCGCCCGGTGCGGGTTCGGTCTGTTCGCCGTCGAGGTCGACGTGCGGCAGGACGCGGGCGATCCGGCGGGGGAGCCACCAGTTGGCCGGGCCGAGCAGGTGCATGGCGGCGGGGACGAGGATTGTCCGCAGCAGCACGGCGTCGAGCAGGATCGCGACGGCGAGCCCGAGTCCGAACTCGCCGATGGGGCGCCGGCCCTCGAGGACGAAGGCGAAGAAGACGAAGATCATGATGGCCGCGGCGGCGGTGATCACCCGTCCGGTGGCGGCCTGCCCGAGCCGGATGGCACGGCCGGTGTCGCGCGTGCGCTGCCATTCCTCATGGATGCGGCTGACCAGGAAGACCTGGTAGTCCATCGACAGGCCGAACAGGATCGCGATCAGCATGACCGGCAGGAACGACTCGATCGGTCCGGCCCGGCCGAGGCCGATCGCGTCGGACCCCCAGCCCCATTGGAAGACCGCGACGACGACGCCGAATGACGCGCCCGCGGCCAGGAGGTTCATGACTGCTGCGGTGAGCGGGATGACGAGGCTGCGGAACGCGATCAGCAGCAGCGCCATGCCGAGCAGGACGATCACGGCGAGGAAGACCGGCAGCTTGCCGCGGAGTAGGTCGGCGAAGTCCTGGAAGACCGCGGTCTGCCCGCCGACGTACGCGTGCAGGGTGGTGCCGCTCTCGGCGGCCGGGATGACCTGGACACGGAGGCGGTCGATCAAGTCGGTGGTCGCGGTGGACTGCGGGGCGTTCGCCGGGACGACGTCGAGCACGCTGACCGTGCTGCCGGCCGGCCCCGGGACGGCCGTGACGGACGCGACTGCCGGCAGCTGCCGCACCGTGCCGGTCAGCGCGGTGAATGCGGTTCGCGCGGCCTGGTCCGGGGTGTCCCCGACGACCAGCAGCGGTCCGTTGACGCCGGGACCGAAGCCCTCCGTCAGAAGGTCGTACGCCTTGCGGGTCGTCGACGCTGCCGGGTCGTTGCCCTGGTCCGACGAGCCGAGCCGGATCGCGAAGGCCGGGATCACCAGCACCAGCATCACGAGGAGCGCGGCCGCGCCGAGCACGGCGGGGCGCCGTTGGACCATGCTGGACCAGCGGTCCCAACTGCCCGCGCGGGCCGGCTTTGCCCCGCCGGGCCCGGCGGCGCCGAGGCGGCGGCGTTCGCGCCTGCTCAGCACCCGCGTACCGAGCAGCCGGAACAGGGCGGGCAGCAGGGTGGTGGCCGCGGCGACCGCGACCGCCACGGTGATCGCGGCCGCGACGCCGACGCCGGTGAGGAAGCCGACGCCGAGCACGAGCAGACCGAGCATGGCGACGACCACCGTGGCGCCGGCGAACACGACCGCCCGCCCGGCGGTGGACAGGGCGGTGACGGCGGCCTGTTCCGGGGTCAGCCCCGCCCGCAGTCCGGTGCGGTGCCGGGTGACGACGAACAGGGCGTAGTCCACCGCCACGCCGGTCCCGATGAGCGCGGCCACGCTCGGGGTGATCGAGTTGATCGACAAGGTGTGGCTGAGCAGCCCGATGATCTCAATTCCGGCGCCCACGGAGAAGACGGCCGCCAGCAGCGGGAGGACGACCGCGGGCAGCGAGCCGAAGGCGAGCAGCAGGACGACCGCCGCGGCCGCGAGACCGATGCCGACGCTGCCGGAGACCGGGCTGCCCTTGAGCGTCTGGAACGCGCCGCCGCCGAACTCGACCTGCAGGTGCGGCCCGCGCAGCGCCGACGCGGTGCTGACCAGCGGGGTGATGTCAGCCTTGGTGAGAGCCTGATCGGGCCGATCGAAGCTGACCGTCGCGTACGCAGTGCGGCGGTCGGCGCTCACCCGGCCCGGACCGTACGGGCTGGTGACGGCCGTGACGAAGGGCTGCCGAGCGATCGCGGCCAACGCGCTCCCGACCGTACGGGTGGTGGCCGGGTCGGTCACCGGCGTGCCCGGGTCGGTGCTGTGGAACACGATGGTGTCGTCGCCGGAGCCCGGCCGGTGCACTCCGCTCGCCAGCAGGGTCTGCGCGCTGGTGGAGTCGGTACCGGGCAGCGCGAAGCCGTCCGCGTAGTCCTTGCCGGCCTTCTTCCCCACCCCGGCGAGCAGTGCGAGCAGGACGAGCCACAGCACGATCACGGCGCCGGCGTGCCGGTAGCACCAGCGGGCGAGGCGGCTCACGACCGCACCCGTCCGGTGGCGATCGAGTCGGGTCGATCCGGTTGCCGGCGCATCGTCTCTCCTGTCAGTCAGGTAACTGACTTAGTCCTATCAGCGGGAGACGGTGCCTGTCCATATACTCAGCCAGGTGACTGACTCAACCGAGGGAGACGCGGCGCCGAAGTCCCCGCGCGGCGCCGACAAACGGGCCCGGCTCGTCGCCGCCGCCCGCCGGACCCTGCATGAACAAGGGATCGAGCGGACCACACTGGCGCACGTCGCGGCCGCGGCGGACATCCCGGTCGGCAACGTCTACTACTACTTCAAGACGAAGGACGAGCTCCTCGCCGCCGTCATCGAGAACTACGACGGCGACTACCCGATGCTGCGGGAGATCATGGGACGGCACCGGACGCCCAAGGCACGGCTGAAGGCGCTGGTCCGAACCTGGTCGGCGGCCAAGGAGCGGATCGCCGCCCACGGCTGCCCAATCGGCTCGCTGTGCTCGGAGCTCGGGAAGCGGGAGGAGTACGACACGCTGTCTCGAGCCGCCGGCGACGTACTCGGTCAGCTCGTGACGATCGCCCAGGAGCAGTTCGCCCTGCTCGGCCGCCGGGACGCCCGCGATCTCGCGCTCACCCTGGTGGGGGCGTATGAGGGAGCTGCCTTGCTGGCCAACAGTCTGCGCGACCCCGGCGTACTGGCGGGCGAGGCCAAGCGATTGGAGCGCTGGATCGACTCGATCGCCTGATCCTGGCCGGCGCGGCGGGGACCACGAGCAGGCTCAGTGAAAGGCACGCGCAGCGCGCCCACGAGTAGCTGCACCCGGACGAGCGGTCCCACCAGCGCGGCCACTTCGGCAGCGGAGTTCCTAGTCACGGGGGGAACAGTGCGTTGACCACCACCACTGCGTCGTCTCAGTCGCAGGACAGGCCCATCCGGTCGGAGTAGGCCCGGACGTGCCGTCCCGGTCCTACCCGGTCGGTAAAGGTGAGCAGCACGTCGTATCCGCGCCCAGAGCTCCACGACCTGACCGTCCAGCCGGAAGCCGTGTACTCGTCCGCCAGCACGTCGACAGCGTCGAAGTGCGTTGCCGAGGCCGATTGCAACGTGCCGTCGGGGTTCTGGCTGTCGGCGTCCCAGACGACAGCGCGCCGAATCGTCCGACTGTTCGCCTCTGAGCGGGGCGGCGCCGGTAGTCGTGTACGGAACGTAGCCAGACTTCGGGTTGTCCGAGGGCGTTCGTCTTGGCTGACGGGGGCGAAGAGTCCGCAAGCTACGGGGATGCCCGCCCAGGCGGGTGGCTCTCGCGCCCATCGCCGCCGACCCGAGTCGGGTCTGTTGCGTAGGCCGAGACCGGGCGCGGCCGTCGGGGCTGGCTGAGGAGGCTGGACGGGTGCGTCGACCTCGAGCCGTCCGTCCCGCTGTCGAGCGGTCGGCGTTTGCCGGGTTTCGATTTCCGCCGGAGGTGATCACCCTCGCGGTCCGCTGGTACCTCCGTTACAGCCTCTCCTACCGGGACATCGAGGAACTGCTGGCCGAGCGCGGTATCGAAGTCGATCACGTCACCGTGTACCGGTGGGTGCAGCGGTTCACCCCGCTGTTCGCCGACACCGCCCGCTCGCTGCGGCATGTATCCGGGGACCGGTGGTTCGTCGACGAGACCTATGTCAAGGTCGCCGGCCGCTGGCGGTACCTGTACCGGGCGGTGGACCAGTACGGGCAGGTCATCGACGTGCTGCTGTCTGAGCAGCGAGACACCGCCGCCGCCCGCCGATTCTTCACCTGCGCTCTTCGCCACGGACCGGCGCCGGTCGAGGTGACGACCGATAAGGCCAGGCCGTATCTGCGAGTCATCAACGACCTGGTCCCGGCTGCTGCGCACGTCACGGAGCAGTACGGCAACAACCGGGTCGAATCCGATCATGCTCGGTTGAAGGCTCGGCTGCGGCCGATGCGGGGGCTCAAACAGTTCCGGTCGGCGACCGGATTGCCGCCGGCCACGCGTTCCTGCAGAACCTCTGCCGCGGCCACTACGAGATCGCCACCGACGTCTCACCACCGCTTCGACTGGCAACGGCGTTCGCCGAGCTCGCCCTCATCATGTGACCAGCGCTTCGGTCGAGACTCGACGCGTCCCGTCACGCTGGATGCAACAGACCCGGTCAGCGGGCTCCCGGCCGGAGACCGGTCAGTGGGCGGAGTCGTCCCGCGCCCGGTGGTACTGGCGGTCAATGCGGGCCAGCGTGTCGGCGGTGATCCCCGCGGCCGGCGCCGGTGGGTACGCGGCGAGGATCGCGTTGACGACCCGCTGCAGCCAGGGGTCGGCGGTCAGGTCGCCCCGGACCGGGCGCTGGGTGAAGTCCGCGCCGCCCGCGGGCCCGGCGCCGAAGGTCATCTGCACGACTCCGCCGGCGACCGCGGCGCTCGGCGCGCCGCCCTGCTGCAGCGCGTGGGTCAGCGGGCCGCTCTGGCCGTGCAACGTCGACAGGGCCTGCACGATCTGGTTGGCCCGGGTCGCGTCGGCCGGGTCGAGCAGCGGGGCCGCGGCGGCCGGCCGCATCCCGTCGGCCAGGTCGGTGATCTGCTGGGAGGTCTGGCCGGTCCGGATGCAGCGGACCATCTCCTCCAGCATGTTCTCGGCGTGGATGCGGGCGTGGGTGATCAGCATCTGCGCCCGGCCCAGCTGTGCGCCGGCTGCCGGGGCGAGCTGGGCACCCGGTCCGGCGGCGACGGCCACCGCGTTCGGGTTGCCGGCGGCGACCGCCCCCGGCGCGGTGCCGGCGTGGAAGGCGTTGGTGGTGAAGTCGTAGTGCGGCGCGTTGTACAACCGGGTGGCGCCGAGCATCCCGATGAAGGCCGGCCCGCCGTACGCCATGTCGATGATCGCGTTGCTCACCCCGTGTGCCGACTCGTGCACGATGGTCCGGCCCAGCTGCGGCGCGGTCCGGTTGGCCAGGTCGGCGATCGGCAGCGTGAGACGCTGGGTGCGGCCGTTGGTGGTCGCCCCGCGGTTGAACTGGGTCAGCCAGGCGCTGACGTACACGTCCCGGGTCTGGTTCTGCCAGCGGCCGACGACCTGCCGCATGGCCTGGAAGTTGGCCAGCGCCGCGGCCCGCTGGACGTTGCCGAACACCGCGTCGAGGTAGGCGTCGCGGTTGCCGGCGCCGAGGAATGCGGCGATGAGCAGGTCGGCCTGGGTGAGCGCGGCGTCGATCGCCAGGCGCTGGGCCGGGGAGGGCACGGCGGCGTTCGCGGGGAAGGCGGGGAGCCCGGGGAGCGGACCGGTCACGGGAGTTCCTCCGTACGTCGGTGGACGGTCTCTCTGATGAGTGGCAGCCCGGCGTCCAGATATATCAATGCGTCGACGATGAAGGAACGGTCATGCGGGTGAAGTCGGCCAGATCTGGCGGCAGCTGATCGGGACCTGCCTGTTCCCGGGTAGCGCTCCGCCACAGTCTTGCGCGGGCGGTGTCCGACAATTCGAGCACATCGGCGATCAGTCGTAGGGTCTCCGCCCGGGGAGTGACGCTGTCACCTCCAGGTTGCGGACGGTGCGGGGACTGACGCTGGCCCGGGCGGCCAGTTCCTTCTGAGTCAGCCCGGCGCGCCGTCGATGTCCGCGCAGCTGGCCTCCGACCGAATCATCCGGAACTGAGGCCATGCTCCATTCGTATCGGCAACTGACCTCCCAGTCGTCTCAGTAACTGGCCCCGCCATCGTCCGGGAAAGATAGACAGTCGGCCGTTGAGTGTCAGGCGAGGCCGGCTTGGTGGGCGAGGATCGCGGCCTGGACACGGTTGGCCACGCCGAGCTTGCCGAGGATGGTGCTGAGGTGGGTCTTCACCGTCCCCTCGGCCAAGTGGAGACGGCCGGCAATCTGCGCGTTGGACAGACCTGCGCCGACGAGCGCCAGCACGTCTCGCTCGCGGGGCGTGAGCGCGGCGACCTCGTCCCGCGCAGCCAGCCGGTCGCGCAGGTCCCGCCCTCGCAGCGAGGTGAGGATCTGGCGGGCCACTACCGGGGCCAGCACGGTTCCGCCGGCGACAGCCGCTTTGACCGCGCCGATCAGCTCGTACGGGTCGGCGGACTTCAGCACGAACCCGGCCACACCGGCGTCCAGCGCCCGGGCCACATACCGGTCCTCGTGGAACGTAGTGACGATGACGACCGGGACGTCGGGGTGGCGGGTCCGGATCGTCTCGGCGGCGGTCAGCCCGTCCATGTCCGGCATCCGGATGTCCAGCAGCACGAGGTCCGGGCGGGACCGCGCGAGCGCGTCGAGCACGGCCCTGCCGTCGGCGGCCTCGGCCACCACCTCGATGCCTGCGTCGGACTCCAGGATGGTGCGCAGCCCGGCCCGGACCATCGGCTGGTCGTCGGCCAGCATCACGCGGATCACCGGCGGTCCCGCCCAGGGTTGGTCAGCCGGGTGAGGAGCCCGTCGTCGAAACAGACCTCGTAGGTGTCGTAGGCCAGCGGGTAGTTGCCGTCGCTGTAGTAGCGGCAACCCGGCTCGGCGGCGCGGAACCGGATGTGGGCCTGCCGGCGCGGCAGCAGGCGGGTCGCCGCCTCCTCGGTCATCCCCACGTGCAGCTGGCGGTAGCGGTCGGGCTCGATCGTGGTCTCGTGCGCGGCCCAGGCGTAGAAGCCCGTGGTCAGCAGGACGAGCAGACCCAGCGGCGCGACGAGGGTCGTCACCAGCGCCGTGCGGGCCCGCCGCCGGTGCTGGCGGTAGTCGCGGTCGAGGGCGTCGGGCGGCGGGTCGAGCCGGCGGTCGACGTCAGCCGGGATGCGGGCGACCAGACGGAACTCGCCGTCTGCCGACCCGGTGGTGAGCGTGCCGCCCACCGTGGCCAGCTGCGTCGCCAATGCGGCCAGCCCGGTGCCAGTGCGGTCCACTGTGGATTCCGGATCCTCGCTGAGCGGATTTCGGACCTCGAGCCGGTGGGTCCCGAAGACGACGGTCACCGGCAGGCCGGGTGCGTGTCGGGCCGCGTTGGACAGCGCCTCGGTGAGCAGCCGGGAGGTGAAGTCGTCCGCCGGCGGGTCGCCCGTCACGTTGATCCGCATCCCGGCGACCCGGACCCGGTCCAGCACCGCGGCTGCGCCGGGCTCGGCCCGCAGCAGGTCCACCAGGCGGCGCACGGTCGCCGTCGCGTCCGCGGCGCCGGCGCGGATCGCGGCGGCATGCTCGAGGGTCGCCGGCTCGGCCGTGGTGACCTGGATCCCGGCCGCGCGCAGCGACAGCAGGGCCAGGTCATGGCCGAGCGTGTCATGCAGTTCGGCGGCGATCCGGGCGCGCTCGCGCAGGCCGGCGTCCCGGGCGTAGTCCCAGCCGCGCAGCGCGAGCTCGTATCGCAACCGTCGGTGGACCCCGGCGAGCAGCGCGAAGACTGCGATGACGAGCACGCCCTGCTCCGCGAGCCAGGGACCGATGGCGTGCCACCGCACCAGGGCGATCGCGGTGACGGCTTCGGCCGCGCACAGCACCGCGATCGCCGGGCGGTGCCGGCCGCGCCGGCCGACCAGGTAGCTGCCGAGGACGACGACCGTCGACAGGGTGAACACCCACCACTGGTCCGAGGGGTCCATGGCGGGAGCCTAAGTGTCCCGGCGGCCGACGAGGACGTACGCGGCGACCTGCGCGGCCGCCACCCACACCGCCAGCACGACCGCGTCGGCGCCACCAACTGGGGTGGCGGGCTCGCCGCCACCCGGCACCTGCTTGAGCTCGGGCACCGGCGGATCGCGGTGATCGGCGGGCCGAGGGGCCTGCTGTGCAGCCGGGCCCGCATCGACGGCTATCGGGCCGCCCTCGAGTCGGCCGGCGTCCCGTACGACGCCGGGCTGGTCCGCGACGGCACCTTCCACCACGCCGGCGGGTACGAGGCGGCCACCGCCCTGCTGGCCTGGCCCGACCCGCCGACCGCCGTCTTCGCCGGCAGCGACGAGCAGGCCTTCGGCGTCCTCGAGGCCGCCCGGGTGGCCGGTCTCTCGGTGCCCCGCGACCTGTCCGTGGTCGGCTTCGACGACCTGCCGATCAGCCGGTGGGCCACGCCGCCGCTGACCACCGTCCGTCAGCCGCTGGCCGACATGGGCCGCGTCGGCGCGCAGATGCTGCAGACCCTCATCGAGGGCCGCGAGCTCGACGCCGGCCATGTCGAGCTGGCCACGCGGCTGGTCGTCCGGGCGTCCACGGCCGAGCCACGCCGGATCGGCTGACGACCCGCAGCCTCAGCGTCGGGCTACAGGACCACCCGCGCCGGGACGAGCCGGATCTCCGGCGGGCCGTCGATCCGGGCCGGGCTGGCCGGCGCTTGACGCGGATCGCGGCGGACGTGATCGCAGTGGAAGAACCAGCTACCGGCCGGGTCCGGCTGCGGCCGCATGGGCTCCGGCGCTCCGGGTACTCCGTGAGTCGGGCGTCGAACCACCGGCGCGGCTCTCCCTGCGGAGGACGACGATGACCGACGATGCGATCGACCAGCGGGCCGGTCGAGTGCGGGTGGCCCGCAGCCGGGGCGCGCTCAGCGGGCTTCTCCTCCTGCTGCTCGGGTTGTGGGCCGCCCTGGTGCCGTTCGTGGGGCCGTACGCGAACTACTCGTACACGCCCGACTCGACCTGGACCTGGACCGCCGGACGGTTCTGGCTCGAGGTGCTGCCGGGTGCGGCCGCGGCCCTCGGCGGCCTGTTCCTGCTGGTCACGGCCAACCGCCTGGTCGCGCTCTTCGGCGCCGGGCTGGCCGCCGCGGCCGGGGCATGGCTCGTCGTCGGACCGGTGCTCGGGCAGCTCTGGGGCGGCCCGGAGGGCTCGGCCGGCACCCCGGTCGGCGGGAAGACCGCCCGGGTCGTCGAGCAGATCGGCTTCTTCTCCGGAGTGGGGGCGGCGATCCTCCTGCTCGGCGCGCTGGCAGCCGGGCGACTCGGGGTGCGCAGCCTCCGGGACGTCCGGGCGGCGCAGCGGCACGACCAGGCGGCGGCGGGCGGTGCGGCCGCGGAGCCCGGACACCCCCGGGACCGGGTGCACCAGCCGGAGGAGGCGGCGGAACGGACGGACGACGACGGCGCCACGGCCGCCGGGGTCCATGGACTCGGCCGGCCGAAGCGGCGCCGGCCGACCGACCGGGACGTCGCCGGATGAAGGACGGGACCGCGCCCGGCGGCAATCATGCGCACTTGAACCGACGGCCCGAGCCCGAGCCCCCGAGGCCTGCCGTCCTTGGCCTGGCCTCCCCGTGCCGTGCCGTGCCGCAGGATCGCAGTCCTGCGCTCCAGCGCGACCAGCGTCCATAGGAGGATTCCTCGCTCGGACGGCGCCGGTCGGAGCCGTTTGTTAGCAAGCGTTCAGTTCGTTCGGCCCCTGGGTATTTGTCCGTTGGTAGATAGGCTTCTCTCCGTAGCGGGCAGAGCACCGAGTCCCGCGGATCACGAGGAGGTAGGCATGGCTGAGGATCGCCGCGTCCGGCGACCGATCTCCCCGACGACGCCCTGATGCGGGAGCCAGACCCGCAACGACACGTTCCTGCACGGCTCGGACGACACATTGGCTCGGCACACCCGGCGGTATGACCGAGCTCGAGACCGAATACCTTCGCCGGCGGCCGCAGCGCGATGTCGAACCGGAACTGCCCCGTGCCGGAGCGCGAAGCCGCTGACAGACCCTAGACGGTCGGCGCGGCTCTCCGATGGAGGCGGCCGTGGAGCGGGTTGTCTTCGGGCTTCGGTGACACGGTGCGGGCGCGCCACGTCCAATCACCTGCCCGACCTGGAATCGGGCGTTCACGGCGCCTGTGGCTGGAACGCCGCGTTGGGCGCGCTCGGCGCCACGGCATGTGTTCGGGCCGGCCCGGCGTCGGCTCAACTGCACGGCCTACGGTTGCTCGGACGCCACTGATCTAAGAGCACCGGGACAACTGGATCGTCCGCCGGCTCACTGGCCGGCGGCGACGGACGGAGGCGAACCGGCATGACGTCGGAGGTAGTGGTGATCACCGGAGCCAGTGGCGGGATCGGGCGGGCCACCGCGCGCCTGTACGGGAGGCGCGGCGCGAAGGTGGCGCTGCTGGCCCGCGGCGAGGACGGACTGCGGGGAGCGGCCGAGGACGTCGAGACCGCCGGCGGCACCGCCCTGCCGATCTCCGTCGACGTCGCCGACCACGCCCGGGTCGACCAGGTCGCGAGCCGCGTCGAGGACGAGCTCGGCCCGATCGACGTGTGGATCAACGATGCGTTCACCTCGGTCTTCGCGCCCTTCGCCGAGATAGAGCCGGAGGAGTTCGCCCGCGTCACCGAGGTCAGCTACCTCGGCTTCGTCTACGGAACCAAGGCCGCGCTGAAGCGGATGCTGCCGCGCGACCGGGGCACGATCGTGCAGGTCGGATCGACCTTGGCGTACCGCGGGATCCCGCTGCAGACCGCCTACTGCGGCGCGAAGCACGCCATCCAGGGGTTTCACGAGGCTCTGCGCTGCGAGCTCCTGCACGACCACAGCAACGTGCACGTGACCATGGTCCAGATGCCGGCGGTGAACACCCCACAGTTCGACTGGGTCCTGTCCCGGTTGCCCAGGCACGCGCAGCCCGTCCCGCCGATCTACCAGCCCGGGGTCGCCGCGCGGGCCGTCGTGCACGCTGCCGACCATCCTCGCCGCCGCGAGTACTGGGTCGGCGCGTCCACGGCGGCCACCCTCGCCGCCAACGCGATCGCACCCGGCCTGCTCGACCGGTATCTGGCCCGGTCCGGCTACTCCTCCCAGCAGACCGGCCAGCGGCGCGACCCCGATCAGCCCGCCAACCTGTGGCACGCGGCCGACAGCGGGAGCGGCCACGACTTCGGCGCCCACGGCGACTTCGACGACCGTTCCCACCCGCGCAGCGCCCAGGCGTGGGCTTCGCAGCATCACGGCCTGCTCGGGGCGGCCGCCGCCTCCGCCGCCGGGCTCGGCGCAGTCCTCGGCGCCCGTCGCCGGCGCGGCTGAAGTCACGTCAACGCCGGACCTGCCTCGCCGGACCCGTTGTCAGTACGTCCGGCCCGCGCGTCACTGCTGTACCGATGAGAGCGCCGCACCGCCCGAAGCGATTGTCAGCCGTATCGCCTTCGGTGCAGGCTCGCCTATAGGGCATCCTGGCCGGGCACCGCGGCGTGGGTGGCCGAGAAGGGCCTGTTCTGCTCGAAGGAGCGTTGCCCTCCTCGCCGGTCCACAGTAATCGGCAGGCGAGGAGGGCGGCGTGGGCCGCGTCTCATCGGAGTAGACCCGCACAGGCTGTCAGCAACGATCGAGGTCCTCGACCAGCGGGAGAATGTCCTCGGCGGCGGCCGGTGTCAGCGGGCGGCAGTCCTCGGTCGCGTGGTCAGCACCTCCACCCACTGGTGCCTGGCCTCGGCCGCTCCGTCGAGCCACTGCACGGGCTCGTGCTGCCACGCGCACGGCACCTCACCCACCGTGACATCGGATCCTGCAGCTCGGGAGACTTCCTCCAACCACCACAGGGAAATCTGCTCCAGATGGCCGTGCGTGCGTAACGACGTGGTGAGGTCACAGAGCTGCCGCCGAGCCTCGATCAGACCCGTGATGTCGCCTGCGACGGCGAAGGCCAGGGCCTCCACCATGAGTGGATGCACGCAGTCCGATCGATAACCCGCTCTCCGCATGAGTTCGATGCTCTCGGCCGTCCGCCGAAGAACGCCGGGCAGCGGAACGGATCCGACCTCCGCCAGCGCGGGCCAGAGATCGCGCGATGCCGATGGTGCTGCCCATCCGCTCATTCGCCTCCAGGGCCGCCGCGGCCAGCGCGGCGCCACGCTCCGGCTCCGTCCAGGACACGCTCCAGGAAACGTACTCACGCAGGAGTGCCTCCATCACCGGGGAGGTTGCCGCTTCAGCGACCGTGGTGGTGATCCAGAATTCGCGCTGGGCTCCGGGAAATCTGCCGTTGGCAAGCAGGACGAAAGCCGCCATCGAGTGTGCGCCCCGGCTTACGGCCGGGTCGGCCTGGTCGCCGCTGGTCCACTCGAGCACGGCGGGGAACCGGCCGGCTCGCTCGTCGAGAACGGCGAACCAGTATCCGAGCCGCTCGGCGGGGAACCCGGACCGGGCCAGATCGTCCAGCGCGGTGCGTGCTTCGTCGTTCCGGTCGAGCCTCACGAGTATCTGCGCTCGCTCCAACGAGAGCCACCGGGTGGCTCCCGGGCTTACCTGCGCTGACCCGATCGCACGGTCGAGAAGCTGGACTGCCGTTTCCAGACTCCCGCCCTCACGCTGGTACACCGCACGACAGCCGAGGATCGCAGGCGCTGCCCGAGAACCGGCGGCTACCGTCATGGACTCCAGCTTGGTGAGCACTTGCCATTGACCGAGGCCGTTCACGACCTTGCCGACGTCCAAAAGACCGGGCAGACCGGCAGCTCACACACGGCCGCACCACGCTCACCCCGACCCCAGATCAACAAGACTCGGCAGCAATTCGGTTCGGTGCATCCGGGCTTACGGGGCTGGCCCGGAAGGCGTCCCGGTGCCGGGCCTGGGATCTCGGCGCCGCGCCGCGCTGGACCGGGCCGCCGCCCATGGCTTCGCCGGCGTCACGGTGGCCTGCGAGCCGACCGGGCATCGGTGGCGGGCCTTCCTCGGCGTCCCGGCGGTTTCGACCACGAGCGCTGCACCGGGTCGAGTCAACGGACGAGCTGGACGTCAGCGCGCGCCTGGAGAAGGACCCCTGAGCTCAGTCGGGGGCTGCGTGTCGGCTTATCGAGCCGTGGCGCCCCGGCTCCCCGACGGGATATGACGGCGGCGGTAGACGTGGGATCGTGTCGTCTCACGGGCTGACGGGAGTCGGTTGACATGCAGTGTCTCGCTGCGACCGGAGACTACCTGCGGGCTTTGTCGAGGCAGGATCGCGGTGCTGCCATCGATGTGGCCACGCGGGCGGCGGACGCCCCGGTCCCGGTGGCGGACGTCATCGAGCAGATGCTCGCGCCGGCCCAGGTGGAGATCGGCCTCCGCGCCCAGCGCGCCGACTGGACGATCGCCGATGAGCACGCGGCGACCGCCATCACCGAGATCGTGCTCAGCGTCCTCGCGCTGCGCCAGCCCGCCCCGGTCCCGCGCCCAGCGCCCATCTGCGTGACCACTCCGTCCGGCGAGTGGCATGGCATGGCCGCCCGGATGGTCGCCGAGGGCTTGCGGGCCCGTGGCTGGGACGCCATCTTCCTGGGCACCGACCTCCCGGACGACCACCTCGGGCGGTTCCTGCACCGCGTACGGCCGGCGGCTCTGCTGCTCAGCTGCACGACGGCGGCCGCGCTTCCCCAGCTCGCCCGCTCCCTCGAGGTGGCCGTCGACGCCGGCGTCCCGACGCTCGTCGGAGGGGCCGCATGCGGCACGGACGAACGCCGGGCCCGCGCCGTCGGGGCGAACGCGTGGGCGCGGGACACCGCGACGGCGCATGCGTTGCTCTGCAGGTGGATCGACGAGGGCGTCGCTCCCTCTCCCGCACAGCGCGCGGGCATCCCGGCGGACTATCTGGATCTCATCAGCCGGCGCAGCTCGCTGGTCGACCGGCTCGCGGTTCCGTCAGAGGGATCGATGGCACCGGCCGCGGCCGCCACCCGGCCACGCCCGTCGATCCGACAGGTCAGCGCTCAACTGGTGGACGTCCTCGCGGCGAGCCTCTTCGTGGACGACCCACGACTGTTCCAGGAGCACGTCAACTGGCTGGTCGACATGCTGGACGCTCGCGGTACATCACCGGATGCGACACGCGCCCTGCTCGACTTCCTGCAGGCCGCCTTGATCGACATCCCGCGCGCGGAACGGTTCACCGCGATCAGCAAGAAGTCGCGAAGCGCGTGACCACAGCGCCCCAGCCGGCTCAGAAGCCGACGCCAACCGAGCGCGCCGGCCAGGAGCGCCCCAGCCCGCTTCTGGCGCCGAGGGGCCCGCGTTGCAGGAGGCACCCGCCAGCTCGCCGGAGGTGATCACGGTCGCGGTCCGCTGGTCGCTGCGCTACGGCCTTCCCTGGGATTCGAAGGTGACCCCGTGGGCGATCGCGGCCGCTCGGGATCGTCCCGATACCAGCTGCCACCGCACTTGTAGGTCATCGCCATCATGAGCCCGGCGAGATCCGGCCTTTCCGGGCGCGTCATGCCGCCTCTACGGCAGGAGCGCGTCGGTGTTGGTGTTTCTCCACTCCAGAAGCAGGAGCGTGGCGTCGTCGGTGAGCTGGCCCTCCTGGTGGTCGAGCAAGGCGTGGACGACGCGCCGCATGGTTTCCGGGGCGGGAAGGCCGGCGGCGAAGTTTCGCCGGAGCAGGTCCACCAATGCCTGCTCGCCGAAGAAGACACCGGTCGGGGAGCGGGCTTCGGTCACTCCGTCGGTGTAGAACAGAACCCGGTCATCGGGTTGGAGCTGCTCCCGGCCAACGGTGATGGTGGTGTCAGGTCGCCCCGTGACGGCCAGGCCAAGTGGCAGCGTGGGGCGGCTGTGCAGAGATCTGACCAGCCTGCCGTTCCGCAGCAGCAGCGGTTCGGGATGCCCGGCGTTGATCCAGCTCAGCATGCCGGTGTCGGTGTCGAGTTCCGCCAGCACGGCGGTGGCGAAGGCGGTGCCGCCGAACGCCTCGATCAGCGCGTCGTGGATGAGCGTGGCGGTGTCGGTCAATGACCTGTCGGCGCGCCGACCGTTGCGGTACGCCGCGACGGCCAACGCCGCGAGCTGGGCGCTGCGCAAGCCATGCCCCATGCCATCGAAGACGGCGACCCGCGTCCAGCCCGGGTCCACGGCGTAGTCGACGGTGTCCCCCGCGACCTGATAGGCCGGCTCCAGAGCGGCGGCGATGGTGACCTCGTCGCAGGCGAAGGTCAGCGGTGGCAGCAGTGACCATTGCATCTCCGCGGCCAGGCCCATTTCCGACTGCCGGCGCAGCCGCACCATGGTGTCCCCGTACACCATCTTGGTCATGATCAGTTCGGTGACCAGTGCCGCGAAGCGGCGCAGCCGGACGCCGATCAGGCCGGTGGCGATCTTCGGTTCCACCGCGGCGTTCACCGTCACGCCGAGCACGCCGAGCCGCTCGATGCCGTCCAGCAGCGGAAGCCACACCCGCAGACGGCCGTCGGGGGCGCCCTGCGTCAACACCTCGACGTGCTGGAAAGCCCGTCCTGGAAGTGTGGCGTCGACGCTGAGCGTCTCCACCTGCCGTCCGACACCGGGGCCGCGCGGATCGAGGAACGGAACCAGAACCCGCTGCTGCAGATCGACGAGATACACCGTCGCGTCGTCCGCGCCCAGCGTCGCCGCGTGCCGCGCGACCAACCCCGGGAGCTGGTACGGCGCGGCCAGATGCGCGTCCGCCAGCAGCGCGTCGACAGCACGCTCCGCATCACTGATCCCCTGCCGGGCATCGCTCCCCCCGGAACAGTACGAGAAACTCCGCTCTTGATGCGGGTGAGTCCGGGCCGGGACAACCTTGGTGACTGGATCCTTGCCTCGGCCGGAACAGGCATGGACGGTCCTCAGTCGGAGTGTCCGACGTCGGCGCCCCGCCCGGCGGTCCCGCGACACCTGCCGAGCCGCAGCAGGGGCGCTTGTGCACGCATTCGGGTCCTGACCGACCGGGACGGCTGTGCTCGGCGCGAGCACACGACGGCGCCGTCGTGTGCAACGAATGGGAATGGGTAGCCACACTGCGTGCATACGGACGACGTCGTTGCCGAGCGCTTCCGCCCGGATCCGCAAACGGTCTCTGCTACCCGCCGTTTCATACGGCGAGCGCTCCGGGAAATCGAGGCCGGGCCGGCCGGCGGCGACGTCGTGTACATACGGATCATGGCCGCGAACGAGCTGGCGGCCAACGCGGTGTTGCACGCTCGAACCGAATTCACTGTCCGCGTGCTCATTGACCCGCACCGGATCGTGTCGAGGTCAGCGACGGCAACACCCGCATGCCGCAGCCCTGCCTGGCTCCCGCCGACGCGACGTCCGGCCGCGGCCTGGCGATTGTGGACGGCAGCGGCCTGCAGTGGGGTGTGGAACGCCACGCCCGCGGCAAGACCGTCTGGATTGAGTCGTGACCGCTGGACGCTCCACCTGCCCCAGAGCCGGTCGCGGGTAGGCCCTCATATCGGCCATAAGCGTGCATGGACGGCGGCCGTTGCGAACGCTTCGCAAACGTGTTAGGTCCTGCGGCCGGGAAGGAATCCACCCTCGGCAACGGGCACGGTGATGGTGGCTGGACGAAGTCGGTGCCGTCGCGGTGAACACCGCCGACCTCGCCCGGCTCCGCGCCCAAACCGGCTCTCGCCCGGTCGGCCCACCACCGGGCGCCGAGTGCTGCCGGACGACCCACCCCACCGGATTCAACACGCCGGCCGCCGCGTCACCCTGCGCCTCGACGGCCGGACCCAGCCGATTTGGACGGCCGTCGGGACGCGGCCGCGCCGGCGGCGGGGCCGGTCAGCCCGACCGGGCGGGATGGGCGCGATGTCGGTCGCCAGCGCTATGGTCCCGAACCTGCGAAGGGAGTCGAGATGAGCGGCGTACGGGTGCTGGTGGGCACACGCAAGGGCGCGTTCGTATTAACGGCGGACGCCGAACGGGAGCGTTGGGACGTCAGCGGGCCTCTCTTCCCGGGCTGGGAGATCTACCACGTCGCCGGCTCCCCGGCCGACCCGGGCCGGCTCTACGCATCGCAGTCGTCGGGCTGGTTCGGCCAGCTCATCCAGCGCTCGGACGACGGCGGCACGACGTGGGAGCAGGTGGGTAGCCGGTTCGAGTACGACGGCGTCCCCGGCACGCACCAGTGGTACGACGGGACGCCACATCCGTGGGAATTCGCGCGCGTCTGGCATCTTGAACCGTCGCGGACCGATCCGGATACGGTCTACGCCGGCGTCGAGGACGCGGCCTTGTTCCGCTCGGTGGACGGCGGGCACGAGTGGCAGGAACTGCCCGGGCTGCGCGGCCACGGCTCGGGACCGGCGTGGCAGCCCGGCGCCGGCGGGATGTGCCTGCACACGATCGTGCTGGACCCAGTCGACCCGCAGCGGATCTTTGTCGCGATCTCCGCGGCCGGCGCGTTCCGAACCGACGACGGCGGCGTGACCTGGCGGCCGATCAACCGCGGCCTGCGTTCCGACGGCATCCCGGACCCCGACGCGGAGGTCGGCCACTGCGTGCACCGGATCGCGATACACCCGTCCCGTCCGGAGGTCCTGTTCATGCAGAAGCACTGGGACGTCATGCGCAGCGACGACGCCGGCGAGTCATGGCACGAGATCAGCGGCGACCTGCCCAGCGACTTCGGGTTTCCGATCGCGGTCCATCCGCACGAGCCCGACACGGTATACGTCGTCCCCATCAAGAGCGACTCGCAGCACTTCCCGCCGGATGGCAGGCTCCGGGTCTACCGCAGCCGCACGGGCGGCAACGAGTGGGAGCCGCTCACCCAGGGCCTGCCGCAGAGCAACTGCTACGTGAACGTGCTGCGCGACGCGATGGCCGTCGACTCGCTGGACCGGTGCGGGGTGTATTTCGGCACGACCGGCGGCCAGGTCTACGCGTCGGCCGACGATGGGGACAGCTGGGCACCGATCGTGCGGGACCTCCCGGCCGTGCTGTCGGTCGAAGTCCAGACCCTGCCATGACCGCACCGGACACGACGGCCGTCCGGGTTCGCCTGCCGGCCCACCTGCGGACCGTGGCCCGCATCGACGGCGAGCTGGAGATCCGGGTCCAAGGCCGGCCGACCCAGCGGACCGTCTTGGACGAGCTGGAGGCCCGGTACCCGAAGCTGCGCGGCACGATCCGGGACTCCGTCACCAAGAAGCGTCGGCCCTTCATCCGGGTCTTCGCCTGCGAGGAAGACCTGTCCCACGAGTCTCCCGACACCCCGCTGCCGGACGCGGTCAGCACCGGAGCCGAGCCCTTGCTGATCGTCGGAGCCATGGCCGGCGGCTAGCGGCCCCGAACTTCGCGCCATAATTCGGGACGAAGAGGCCGCAGGTTCAAATCCTGTCACCCCGACCAGCAAGACCCAGCAGGTCAGAGCCCCCATCGCGGGGCTCTTCTCATTTCTGGCGACCATCGCTCGTCCTCGTCAGTCAACGCCGAGTCAACAGCCCGGTCCGGCGGGAGGTCAGCGACCGCGGTGCCGGCCTGCTCTACCGCGACGACCCCTTCTTCGTCACCATCCTTGCGGCCCACACGTCAGGACCCACCCGGCTGATCATCTCGACCGGTGCCCTGCGCGGCGTAGACCCGACCCGAGCCTGGGATGCGCTGTCCGCTGCCAACGCCTTCGACCGCACCCGAGCTCAAAGCCGAATGGCGGTTACGGAAAGCCCTGGCCGCGGCCTGACCATCACCCTGCATCTGACGATGGGTCCAGCGGTTCTGACCAACGTGCCCCCGTTCGCCCGGGGTCTGCTGACCGAGTTCACCGGCGAGGCGTCGATCGCCCGCAAGTTCCTGTCCGACCACGGCGTAACCGGCGACCCATTCCGCTTGAACACCGAGACTGATCTCGCCGACCTCCTCGACACCATCGATGACCGCACCGAACCCCTGCTCGACTTCGACGAGATCATGCGCTGGAGACAGCCATGGCCACCATCTGGGACGACCCGCAGGTTCAGGCCATATTCGACATCGACGCCGGGCACCCCGCCCTGCGCCTGCACGACCTCGACGACGCCGACCGTGCACTCGTCGAGCGGTACGCCGCTGCGGACAACCACGCGTCACATTGTGGGTCGGACCTGACCTAAGCTGGACAGCTTCCACGAATCGGCGCGCCCGGCCACGACGGTGCGGCGAACGGATAAGGAGCTCGCCAGCCAGCCGATCGGCCTCTGCCTCGACCTCCGGCCCGGCAGCGCGGCAGCCGTCAAGGTTCACCAGGACCTCGGTGAACTCGTGCTCCCACAGGAGTTGGGCAATCTCGTGTGCGACGCCCGCGCGGCGCTGCGTCTCGGTGTGCGACTCGTTCTCGACGATGGACATGCCGCGGCCGAGAGGGACCAGCGCGCTGAGAAGACACCCTGACGATCCTCGGCGAAGCGGGCGAATTCTCAGGTGGACAGGCAGCGATCTGGCCGCGGTCCGCGACGTCGAGCGGCACGGCCGGATGTTGGCTCCCCTGCGCCCGAGCAACGTGCCGGAGGTCGTGGCTTGCCGTGCGGATCGACACCGGAGAGCTGTACAGGCCGTAGCGCCGGGCGCCCAGCGCAACTTGGCCGGCGCCGCCAATGGCCCCGATCCCACTGGTCCGGGCCGGAAGTCGATCTGGGAGAGCAGATTCGCGATCCCGATGTTCTTGCAGTACTGCGCCATGGAGACGGAGGCGAGGTAATCCTCGTTGTCATGATCGTCGAGGACCGGTACGTCCTGCGCCAGGCGAACCAGGTTCGCTTCGGGCGCGCCGGGGTCCGGGACAAGGACGGTGGGGCGAGGGCGGGCAAATCCACTGCGGCTGGCTGGCGTCAGGACCCGAAGTCGGCCGCCAGCTCGGCCAGCCTGGCCCGATGGCCGATCGGATCGTCGTCCCTTGCCGGCACGGTGCGCAGCACCGCGCCGGGGACTGCTGCCGCCCATTGCTCGGCCAGCGCGAGCGGGTGCAGGGGGTCCCGGGGCGCCCCGACGACCAGGGTGGGCACCGTGACACCGGCCAGCTCCCGGTATGACCGGAACGGCGCCGACCACGGCATCCGGGCCAGCCGGACGCTGCGCCGGGCCGCGTCGGCAGCGTCGAACTGGGCCAGCA
This sequence comes from Mycobacteriales bacterium, assembly GCA_035995165.1. Taxonomy (NCBI): domain Bacteria; kingdom Bacillati; phylum Actinomycetota; class Actinomycetes; order Mycobacteriales; species Mycobacteriales bacterium. The sequence continues at coordinate 56,717 of DASYKU010000112.1, read as the reverse complement.
GGCTGGCCGCCGCGGTCGGCGAGCGGGCCGCCACCTCCGTGTACGTGCCGGTCCGGGCGAACCGGCCCCGGCCGGCGGCGCCGTACCGGCGCAGGCAGTCGGCGACCGCGAGCAGCGGCCGCAGATTCGGGGGCGGCACGGTCTCGCCCCAGGCCGGCCGGATCAGCAGCAACGACCGGACCACGGCCGGCTCCCGCAACGCGAGCGCCGCCGCGACACCGGCGCCCATGGACACCCCGACAACCGCGGCCGGCCCGAAATGCAGCCGGCGCAGCAGCGCGGCCACGTCCGCGGCCATGCCGGGGAAGGTGAGGTCGGCCGGGTCGCCGACCAGGCCGGTGCAGCCGTGCCCGCGCAGGTCCGGCGCCAACCGGTCGGCCCGGCCGTCTGTCCCGGCCACCGGCCACAGCTGGCCGGCGTCGCCGCCGAGCCCGTGCAACATCAGGACCGGCGACCGCCCTCCTGACCCGCGCTCCCACCGGTACGCCGCCGCGGCCGCGAACTCCTCCGCCGACCCGCCCGCCCCGCCGGCCGGATCGGTCGAGTCCGAGGGATCGCCAGGCTCGGCCCGCCAGGTCACCCGGGCCGCCACGGGTGGCGGGTCAGGCCGGCGGCGAGGAAATCCCTGACCCGACGCGCGTCGGCCTCGGTGACGTCCTGCACCACCACCGGCACCGCGACCGGCAGCCCGGCCCGCAGCGCCAGGACAAGCTCGTAGTCCAGCAACCCCTCCCCCACCGCCGCGTAGCCGCCCGGGGTGACGTCCTTGGCGTGCAGGCAGACCACCGAGCCGGCCAGCGTCTCCGCCGCCGTGGTGAGGATCTTCCGCTGGTCGGCGGCCTGCTCGGGCGTGACCAGGTTGGCCGGGTCGAGCACGATGCCGACCAGCCCGGCGTCCGGGCCCAGCTCGGCCAGCAGCCGGACGGCGCGGGCGGCGTCGGCGATCACGTTCGCCCCCTCCGGCTCCACCCCGAGCCGGATGCCGGCGGCGGATGCGGCGGCCAGCAGCACGTCGAGGGTGGCCCGCAGGTCCCGCCAGGCGGCCGGGGTGTCGTTGTCCGGGTGCCGGCGCCACATGTTCTCCGGGTCGCGGGTGCCGGTGCACAGGGTGGCGAACCCGGCGCCCAGCTCCGGCACCCGGGCCAGGAACCGGGCCGCCCGCGCGGTCAGCTCCCGCCGCCGGTCCGGGTCCGGGTCGATCGCGTTGTAGGTGACCGACACGCCCCATACCGACACCCCGCGGTCGGCGAAGGCGGCCGCAATCCCGGCCAGGTCGAGCCCGTCGGGGTCGGCCGGGACCGTCGGCAGCCCGACGCTGGACAGGTTGAGCTGCACGGTGTCGTAGCCGGCCGCGACGACGGCGTCGGCCACCGCACCAGCGCTGTCCCGGATGAAGCTGCGGGCGAAGACGCCGACCCGGTCCGTCACGGCCGGACCGGGTCGCCGCCGGCCGCGACGCTGGCCGCGGTAGCTTCGATCACCCGCAGCGCGGCCAGCCCGTCCCAGCCGTCCGGCTCGGCCGGCCGGCCGGTCCGGACCGCGTCGGCGAAGGCCTCCAGCTGCCGCTGGTACGGGTCCACCGCTCCCAGTTCGGGCGACCGCCACAGCTGCTCGTCCTCGGCGAATACTGCGACAGTGCTGGACCGCCGGTAGAACGGGAAGTACGACTCGATCCGCAGCTCGCCACCCGCGCCGTACAGGGTGACGTGCTCGGCGTAGTCGGAGTGGGTGTTGGCGGTGATCGCGACCGCGGCCAGCCCCCGCTCGGTGCCCAGGGTCACCTGCCAGTGCAGGTCCGGGCCGTGCTGAGCCAGTTGGGCCCGCACCTCGGTGACCTCGCCGAGGAAGAACCGGACCGCGTCGAAGACGTGCGCGCCGTGGGTGCGCAGCAGGTAGGCCGGCCGGTCCACCTTGAAGGTCGCCTCGGTGGCCCGGACCGTCTCGTCCACCACCATGGCCGGGAACAGGGTGGCCTCGGTGCTGGCCCGCAGCTTCGTCGGCAGCCGGTAGGCGAAGTCGGCCACCAGCAGCTCGCCCAGCTCCGGCACCCGGTCCCGGGCCCAGCGCAGCGCCGGGTCGTGCCGGCGCATCGCCCCGATCTGCAGGGTCCGACCGGCCTTGTCGGCCGCCTCGGCCAGCTGCAGGCCCTCCTCGGCGGTGGCCGCGGACGGCTTCTCCAGCAGCACGTGCCGGCCGGCGGCCAGCGCCGCCCCGCCCAGCAGCAGATGCAGCCGGTCCGGCACCGCGATGAGCACGGCGGCCAGGTCGGCGGCCAACAGCTCGGCGGTGTCGGTCAGCCCGGGTACGCCGTACCGGGCGCCGACGCCGCCCGACAGGGTCGGGCTCGGGTCGCTCACCGCGACCAGCTCGACCGCGAGGGACTTGGCGATAGCCGGCAGGTGCACCACCTGGGCGATGCGGCCGCAGCCGATGACGCCGATGCGGAGCGGCGCGGGGTCAGGCACGGAGCAGTCCTCTTCTCTTCCGGCCGGCGGCCAGCTCGGCTGCGCCGATCGCGCAGGCGTACGGGCCGAGGGTGCTGAGCGAGATCTCCGGCGGTGCGGCCACCGCGGCCAGCGGGCCGGGGCCGGCCAGGGCGGCGGTCACCGCGTCCCGCAGCGGCGGTCCGGCGCCTTCGGCGACGCTGCCGGCGAGCACCACCCGGGCCGGGTCGAGCACCGGCTGCAGGATGCGGACGGCAGCCGCCAGGGCGGCCGCGGCGGCACGCAGCGCCGCGGCCGCCCGGGGGTCACCCCGTCCGGCCGCGGCGACCGCCGCCCGCGCGTCCGGGGTACCGGCCGCGGCCGCCAGCCCCGGGCCGCTCGCGTAGAGCTCCAGGCAGTCCAGGCCGCCGCACACGCACGGCCGGCCGTCCCCCGGCACCGGCAGGTGCCCCAGCTCCCCGGCCAGCCCACCGTCCCCGGTCAGCACCGTCCCGCCCGGCAGCACCACCCCGCCGCCCACCCCGGTTCCCAGCGCCAGCACGACCACGGTCCCGGCGCCCGTACGACCGGCGGCCACTGCGTCGGCGGCGGCGCGGACGGCTTCGGCGACGGCGGCGGCGTTGCCGTCGTTCTCCATCACCACCGGGCAGTCGAGGGCGGCGGCGACCAGGTCGGGGAGCGGGACGTCGCGGAGGCCGAGGTTGGCCGCGTGCACGACCCGGCGGCGGTCGGCGGACAGCCAGCCGGCGACCGACAGCCCGACCGCGTCGACGGGGTCACCGCCCGCCACGGCGAGCGCGGCAGCGCGGATCGCGGCGACCACCCCGGCGGTGGTGGCCGTGTCCGGGCGCAGCCCGTGCTCCCGCCAGCTGCGGGCCGGACCGGTCAGCGCGGCGGCGGCGACCTTGCTGCCGCCGATGTCCACGCCGACCGCAACCACGAGACTCCTGACAGTTTTTTGTTTACAGACTGCATTGATGGTGTCATGGTGCCGAGGCGGCCCGCAAGCACCTCGACGAGGCGGTGGAGATGAAGCAGTTCGTGTCGCTCTGGTCGGCCGACCAGCTCGACCTGGGCCGGGCGGTCGACCTGGTGGACGATCTCGTCGACGGCTTTCACGTCGACGTCTTCGACGGCCACGACGTCGCCGAGCTGCTCTACGGCCCCGACCTGGTCGCCGCCCTGCGGCGCCGGACCGGGCGGACCGTGGACGTACACCTCAACGTCACCGACCCGGACTTCTGGGTGCCCCGGTTCGCCGCCGCCGGCGCCGACGTGATCACCGTCCAGTCCGCGCCCTGCCCGGACGTCGACGCCACCCTGGCCGGCATCCGGGACACCGGCTGCGCGGCCGGCCTCGGCCTGGAGCTGCACGAGCCGGTCCCCGTCGCCGCCGACCGGCTCGGCGCGCTGGACCGGGTGCTGGTGATGGGCACCGAGACCGGCGTGAAGGGCCGCGACCTCGATCCGGCCGCCCCGGAGCGGGTGACCGCGCTGACCGCCGCCCGGGCCGCCGCCGGCTGGACCGGCGACCTGGTGGTGGACGGCGGCATCCGCCGGCACACCGTCCCCCGGCTGGCGCGGGCCGGCGCCGACGGGGTGATCCCCGGCTCGCTCGTCTTCGCCGACCCCGACCCCCGCCGGGCCGCCGCCGCGATCAAGGAGCTGGGCGCCGACACCGACCTCGCGGACTTCTGGACTGCGGCGGTGGCCCGGTGAAGGCTGCGGTCGTCGCCGCGCCCGGCAGGCTGGCGATCACCGAGCTGCCCGACCCGGCCCCGCTGGACCACCAGGTGGTGGTACGGGTGCACACCTGCGGGATCTGCGGCACCGACCTGCACGTGCTGGACGGCGACTACGGCGTTGTTCGCTACCCGGTGATCCCCGGGCACGAGTTCACCGGCACCGTGGTCGCGGTCGGCCGGGCCGTCCGGGATCTCACGGTCGGCACCGCGGTCGCCGTCGACCCGATGGACTACTGCGACGCCTGCGACCGCTGCCGGGCCGGCTGGACCAACATGTGCCTGCGCGGCGGCGGCCTCGGCACCACCGCCCCCGGCGCGCTGGCCGAGTACGTCGCGGTGACCGGCGCCCGCTGCGAGCCGCTGCCCGACGGCCTCATCCCCGAGCTGGGCAGCCTGGTCGAGCCGCTGTCCTGCGTGCTGCACGGCCTGGACCGGCTCGGCCCGGTGCTCGGCGAGCCGGCTCTGGTGTTCGGGGCCGGCCCGATCGGGCTGCTCACCGCCGCGCTGCTGGACCGGGCCGGGGCCGAGGTGGACGTGGTGGACCGCAACCGGGACCGGCTGCCCACCGCGGCGGCGTTCGGGGCGCGGCGTACCGGCACCGCAGCGGCGGAGCTGGACCAGGGCGGCTGGGGCGTGCTGGTGGACGCGACCGGCAGCCCGCGGGCCATCGCCGACGCCTTCCGGTACGCCCGCCGCACCGCCCGGATCGGCCTGCTCGGGGTGAGCGGGCCGGGCGCGAGCTTCGAGTTCGAGCCGTTCGACATCGTGGCCCGGGAGCTGACCGTGGTCGGGGTCAATTCGGTTCGGCACAGCTTCGGCCGGGCCGCCAGGCTGCTGGCCGCCGGCCGGCTGCCGGTGCAGCTGCTGCACGGCGCCGCGTACCCGCTGGCCCGGACGGCGGACGCACTGGCCGCGGCCCGCCGCGGCGAGGGCTTGAAGACGAGGGTGGAGATCACATGAGGGCGATCGTGTACGACCGGCCGCGGCACTGGGAGCTGGCCGACGTGCCACTGCCGGAGCCGGGGCCCGGTCAGGTCCGGCTGCGGGTGCTGGCCAGCGGGGTTTGCGGCACCGACGTGCACCTGCACGCCGGCCAGTTCGGCCCGGTCTACCCGCTTACTCCGGGGCACGAGATCGTCGGCGTGGTGGACGCGCTGGGCGACGGGGTCACCGGCCGTACGGTCGGCGAGACGGTGGCGCTGGACAACATGGTGGCCTGCGGCGACTGCGCGCAGTGCCTGCGGGCCCGGCCGCAGTTCTGCGCCGGCATGCGGGCGCTCGGCGTGACCGACCCGGGCGGCTTCGGCGAGGCCGTGCTGGCCCCGGCCGGCAAGTGCCATCCGGCCGGCGACCTCAGCCTGGAGGCGGCCCTGTTGGCCGAGCCGACCGCCTGCGTGGTGCACGGGCTGGACGTCCTCGACCTCAAGGCCGGCAGCGACGTGCTGGTGCTCGGCACCGGGCCGACCGGGCTGCTGCTCACCCAGCTGCTGCGGGCGTCCGGCGCGGCGCGGGTCACCGTGGCCGGCCGCACCCCGGCGAAGCTGGAGCTGGCCGCCGCCCTCGGAGCGGACCGCATCCTGCCCATCGGCGGCGACCTGCGCACCCCGGACGGGTACGACGTGGTGGTCGACGCCACCGGCGCCCCCGAGGTGCTGGCGACCGGCCTCGGCCTGCTCGGCATCGGCGGCACCCTGTTCGTGTACGGCATGACCGCCGAGGACGCCACGCTGACCGTCAACCCGTACGACGTGTTCCGCCGCGAGCTGACCATCAAGGGCTCGTTCTCCCAGGGGCACAGCTTCGATCGGGCGATGGCGCTGCTGCGCACCGGCCGGGTCCGCCCGGACGGGATCATCACCCACTGGCTGGACCTGGACCGGTACGGCGAGGCGCTGGACCGGGTCGGCGACCCGGCCTGCGTCAAGGCCGTGGTCCGGGTCGCCTGAGGTGGACGCGCGCTTCACATTGGCCCGGCCGGAGCACCGCGCCTGGGCGGTGGCCGAGGCGCATCGGCTGCTCGACTTCGCCCGGTCCGCGGCCGACCGGGAGCACGGCGGCTTCACCGGCCTGGACACTGCCGGCCGGCCGGTGCCCGGCGTCAAGCCGCTCTACGCCACCGCCCGGATGACCTACGCGTTCTCCCTGGGCTGCCTGCTCGGCCGGCCGGACGCCGAGCTGGTCGAGCACGGCCTGGCCGCGCTGCGCGGCCCGTTCGCCGACCGGGCGCACGGCGGCTGGCACGCGGCGCTCGCCGATGACGGCAGTACGGTCGCCGACGGCACCAAGACCACCTACGCGCACGCGTTCGTGCTGCTCGCCGCGGCCACCGCGGCCACCGCCGGGTTCGCCGCCGCCGACCTGCTCGACGCGGCGACCGAGGTGGTGGACCAGCACCTGTGGGCGCCGGCCGAGCGCATGTGCGTCGAGTCGTACCCGGCCGACTGGTCGGTGCCGGAGGACTACCGCGGGGTGAATGCGAACATGCATGCGGTGGAGGCGTTCCTGGCCGCGCACGCGGCCACCGGCGACCGTCGCTGGCTGGACCGGGCGGCCAAAATCACCGCCCGGGTGGTCAGCTTCGCCGCGGCGAACGGCTGGCGGATCCCCGAGCACTTCACCGCCGACTGGCGCCCGCTGCCCGACTACAACGCCGGCCGGCCGGCCGACCCGTTCCGCCCGTACGGGGCGACGCCGGGGCACGCGCTGGAGTGGGCCCGGCTGGTCCTGCAGGTGTGGGCGCAGACCGGCGACCCGGCGCTGCTGCCGGCGGCCCGCGCGCTGTTCGACCGGGCGGTGGCCGACGCCTGGGACCTGGACCGGTACGGGTTCGCGTACACCACCGACTGGTCCGGCCGGCCGGTGGTCACCGCGCGACTGCACTGGCCGCTGACCGAGGGGATCGGCGCCGCCCGGGCGCTGGCCGCGGCCACCGGCGAGGACGCGTACGCCGACCGGTACGCGGAGTTCTGGGCCCTGGCCGACCGCGCCTACCTGGACCGGGAGCACGGCGGCTGGTGGCACGAGCTGGACGAGGACGGCCGGCCGGCGGCGACGATCTGGGCCGGCAAGGACGACGCGTACCACGCCCTGCAGGCGTGCCTGCTGCAGCTGCTGCCGGCCAACCAGGGGCTGGCGCCCTACCTCGCGGGGACCGCCAGCGCCGCCGTCACCGATGGCGTCAGGTAGTCCCGGCGGCGCCGCAGCGGCAGCCGGGCGTCCCCCATCGGGTGCCCGTGCAGCTGCCCGGCCAGGTCCTTGAACGCGGTGATGAACTCCAGCTCCGGCGCCGCCGCCAGCACCGCCCGCTGCACCGCCAGCACCTCGTCCCGCAGCGCGTACGCGGTCGCCAGGTCGCCGTCCCCGGCCGCGGCCACCAGCCGGGCCAGCGGCCCGGGCAGCAGGTTGGCCATCCCGGCGATGGCCCCGGCCGCGCCGGCCGCCACCGCGTCGGCGATGACCGCCTCGGCCCCGACGTAGACGGTCTTGCCGGCCGCCACCAGCGCCCGCGTGTACGCCAGGTCGCCGCCGCTGTCCTTGGCGCCCCACAGCGTGCTGCCGGCCACCCACTCGGCCGGCACCGGCGGGGCCAGGCTCGGGATGTGGTAGCCGAGCACCGGGTGCGCGCTGGCCGCCGCGACCTGGTCCAGGAACGCGGTGACGCCGTCGGCGGCCCCCTCCCGGAAGTAGTACGGCGGCAGCACCAGCACCGCCCGCAGCGGCAGCTCGCCGTAGCCGCGGACGCACTCCAGCGCCGTCGGCAGCGCGGTCTCGGTGACCGAGGCGATCACCGGCACCCCGGGCAGCAGGTCGACCAGCTCGGAGGCGGCGGCCAGCTTCTCCGGCACGCTGATCGACGGGCCCTCGCCGGTGGTGCCGAAGAGCATGACGCCGGCAGCGCCCTCCTGGACCACCCACCGGCAGTGCGCGGCGAGCGCGGCGACGTCGATGCCGCCGCCGGCGAACGGGGTGAGGACGGGGACGACGAGTTCCGGCACGAGACCTCCCGGCGCGGGTAGAGTCCCAGCCAATCTGATTGACCGTCAACTGTCAACAAGGAGTGGGACATGGCCGTCCAGTTCGACCTGCCGCTGCCGGAGCTGCGGGACTTCCGCCCCGAGCTGCCCGCGCCGGCCGGCTTCGACGAGTTCTGGGCCGGCACGCTGGGCGCGGCCCGAGAGCACGAGCTGGCCCCGGAATTCGTCCCGGTGGACACCGGGCTGGCCCTGGTCGACGTCCTCGACGTGCGGTTCACCGGCTTCGGCGGCGACCGGGTCGCGGCCTGGCTGGTCCTCCCCCGCGGCACCGAGCGACCGCTGCCGACGGTGGTCGAGTTCATCGGCTACGCGGGCGGCCGCGGGCTGCCGCACGACCACCTGCTGTGGGCCGCGGCCGGCTACGCGCACCTGGTGGTGGACACCCGCGGCCAGGGCAGCGCCGGCCACAGCGTCGGCGTCACCCCGGACAACGCCGGGGCAACCGGCCCGCACGCGCCGGGCTTCCTGACCATGGGCGTCGAATCCCCCGACAGTTACTTCTACCGCCGGGTGTTCACCGACGCGGTACGGGCGACCGAGGTGGCCGGCGCGCACCCGCGGCTGGACCCGGACCGGGTGATCGTCACCGGCGGCAGCCAGGGCGGCGGCATCACGGTCGCGGTGGCCGGGCTGGTGCCCGGGCTGCTCGGGGCCATGCCGGACGTGCCGTTCCTGTCCTGCATGCGCCGGGCCACCGAGATCACCGACAGCCGGCCGTACGTGGAGATCACCCACTACCTGGCCGGCCACCGGGACGCGGTGGAGCGCACCTTCGAGGTGCTGTCGTACTTCGACGGGGTGCACTTCGCCGCCCGGGCGAGCGCCCCGGCGCTGTTCTCGGTCGCGCTGATGGACGCGGTGTGCCCGCCGTCGACGGTGTTCGCTGCGTACAACCGGTGGGCGCACCCGCGGACGGCGATCGAGGTCTACCCGTACAACGGGCACGAGGGCGGCGGCGGCTTCCAGCGGGCCGCCCAGCTGCGCTTCGCCGCGGAGCTGCTCACTGCTTGACGGCGCCGAAGGACAGCCCCCGGGCGAACCCGCGCTGCACGAAGACGGTGGCCAGCAGCGCGGGCACGATGACGACCACGCCGGCGGCGGCCAGCTTGCTCCAGTCCGAGCTGAGCAGGCCGACGTACGAGTTGACCGCCACCGGCGCGGTCTGCGTCTTCGGGCCGGTGAGGATCACGGCCCCGAAGTACTCGCCCCAGGCCGACAGCCCGACCATCAGCCCGACCGTGGTGATCCCCGGCAGCACGGTCGGCAGCACCACCCGCCACAGCGCGCCCAGCTTCGAGCAGCCGTCGATCCAGGCCGCCTCGTCCAGCTCCCTCGGCACCTCGGACATGTACGCCCGCATCAACCAGACTGTGAACGGCAGGATCCCGGTCTCGTACGCGAGCACCAGCCCCGTGTAGCTGTCCAGCAGGTGCGCGTGCTGGTAGATGATGTAGAGCGGGATGATGAAGATCACCGGTGGGATCACGTAGGCCAACACGAACCAGGCCTGGATGAACTTCCCGCCGCGGATCCGGGTCCGGGCGAACGCGTAGCCGGCCGGGATCCCGAAGGCCAGTGCGATCACGGTGGTCACCACCGAGACCAGCAGTGAGTTGAGCACGTACTTGCGGAACTCGCCGGTGAGCAGCTCGGAGAAGTTGGCCCCGGTCGGCTTCGACAGCCAGTGCGGCGGCACCGCGAAGGCGTCGTCCGGCTGCTTGAACGCGGTGGACAGCATCCACACCAGCGGCAGCAGGATGAACACCGCCCCGAGCCCGAGCAGCACCCACAGCACGATCGAGCCGGCCAGCGACCGCTGGGTCGCGCGCCGCCCGCGTCGGCGCCGGGCCGCCGCCACCGCCGGGACCGCCGCCGTGCCCCGATCCGTCGCGGTCATGCCCGCCCCCTCCGCGAGGCGGCGAACAGCAGCCCCAGTGGTATGGCCATCAGGCCGACCATCAAGGTGGCGAGCGCGGCCCCGTAACCGATGTTGTTGAACGCAAACGCCTGCTTGTAGACGTAGTAGTTGAGCACCGTGGTGGACAGTCCCGGGCCGCCGCCGGTGAGGATCTGGAACAGCGCGAACTGCTGGAACGCGGCCACCACCCGCAGCAGCGCGGCCAGCGCGATGACCGGCCGGACCGCCGGCAGCGTGACATACCGGAACCGCTGCCAGGCAGTGGCCCCGTCGACCATGGCCGCCTCGATCGGGTCCTGCGGCGCGCCGAGCAGCGCGGCCAGCACCAGCAGGGCCACCACCGGCACCCCGCTCCACAGCTCGGTGATGACCACCGACGGCATCGCCAGCTTGGTCGAGGCCAGCCAGTTCGGCTGGCCCAGGTGCAGCAGGCCGAGCCAGTAGTTGATCCAGCCCTGCGAGGTATTCAGCAGCGCGCCCCAGCTCGTCGCCGCGACCACGCTGGCCGCGGTGAGCGGCAGCAAGTAGACCACCCGGAAGCCCGGCATGATCCGGCTCTTCTGGGACAGCAGCACGGCCAGCAGGACACCGAGCACGACCTCGAGCAGCACCGCGGCACCGGCGTACTCGAAGGTGTTGCGCAGGACGGTCTTCGCCTGGTCGTCACCGGCGATGCGGCTGTAGTTGTGCAGGGTGAGCGGGAAAATCCCGTCGTGCGTGCTGCTGATGCTGGAGAAGCTCAGCCCCAGCCCGGCCAGGAACGGCAGCACCGTGACCAGGAAGACAGCCAGGAACGAGGGCAGCACCGCCAGCGCGAAGAAGTGCCGGTCCAGGCGGGCCAGCAGACCCCGGGCCGGCCCGCGCACTCGCTGCCGGGGCTCGCCCCGCGTCTCCCCGCGGGACAGCGGGACGGGGTCGGCGGATAGGTCGTTGCTCATGTGCTGCCCCTGTTCGACGGCGGAAGGCGGAACGCGCGGTGACCGGCCGACGGGACACGTCGGCCGGCCACCGCCGGGGCTCCGCTCAGTTCTGCAGGCCGGCCTGCTTGAACACCTGGTTCTGGCCGTCGGCCGCGGCCTTCATGGCCGCGTTGACGTCCTTGCCGGCGACGATCTGGGAGATCGACGTCTGGTAGGCGTCCTGACTCTCGTTGAACACCGACGACGGCGGGAACGGGTTGGGCACCGAGTTCGCGCCGACCCACTTCAGCGCGGTCAGCACGCTGGCCGGGACCCCCGGGAAGGTCTGCTCGGTGGTCGAGTTGCGGACCGCCAGGGCCGGCACGCCGGTCGCCGTGATCTGGTCGGTCAGCACCTTCGGCGAGGACAGGTACTGCATGAGCTTCCAGGCCGCGGCCTGCTGCGGCTTGCTCGCCCGCGGGTTGAGGAACATCCCCCACGGACCGGTCGCGACGCACGGGTCACTGCCCGGGCAGGACGGCTCGACGAAGTCGACGTTGCCGGCCAGCGGCGACCCGGCCGCCGGGCTCAGCTCGTTCTTGTTGAACACCACTATGCCGTCCCACATCATGGCGACCTTGCCCTGGTCGAAGTCGTTCTGGCAGTTGGTCAGGGTGTAGGTGCCGATGCCCTTGGGGGCGTCCTTGGTCATCAGGTGCTGGTAGTCGTTCGCCCACTGCACCGCGCCGGGCGAGTCGAGCAGGGACTTGTAGTTCTGGTCGACGAAGAAGCCCTGGTTGCTGGCGTTGAACGGGATGTAGTAGCTGAGCATCTGGTTGGCGGTGGCGATGGCCGCGCCGGCCTGGCTGCCCCGGGTGCACCAGCCGGGCGTGCCGGTCTTCTGGGTCACCGCGTCAGCCGCCGCGATCGTCTCGGCCCAGGTCGTGGGCGACTTGGTGACGCCGGCCTGGGACAGCAGCTTCTTGTTCACCGCCAGCACGCCGCCGTCGACGAACACCGGCAGGCAGTGCAGCGTGCCCTTGAACGTGCAGTCCTTGATGCCGCCCTTGGCGAAGTCGCTGAAGTTGAAGTCGGAACCGGTCAGCGAGGTGTTGTCGACGTACGGCTTGAGGTCGGTGCCGCCACCGGTGAGCTGGACGTCCTGCGCGATCAGCGAGGTCGGGCCCTCGTACATCGCGAACTCGTCGGACTTCGAGCGCTGCGCCAGCGCCGTCTTGTCGATGATGCTGGCGTCGGGGATCTGGGTGTAGTTCACCTTGATCCCGGTCTGCTGGGTGAACGGTGCCAGGTTGGCCTTCTGCCAGTCCCAGAACACGTTGGAGTTCGACCAGATGGTGATCTCCTTCGCCACGTCGCCCGACCCGGACCCGCCGGACTCCGTGGAGTCCTTGGAGTCCGAGCCACAAGCCGTCAAGACGAGGGCGGCCGCCAGCGCGAGGGCCAGCGGGGCTACGCGCCTCGCTCGTGGTCCAGTCACCTGATACCTCTTCCGTGAGATTGGTTACTGTAAACAATTACGCGGAGGTTACACTCCGCCCTTGCCGCTGACCAGGCAGTCGCGCAGGTCGGCACGTGTTCGCATCGATGTCGGTGATCGACCCGATCTTTCATGTCTCTCCTCGACTGTCGTCGTCGTCGACAGAGCGGGGCGGGACCGGCCGCCCGCGGGCATTACGGGGGTGTGTCGCGGGCCTCATCATGGAGCTTGCCCCGCCTAGCGTCAACTGCTAGTTGTTAACGAATGACGGATAGATCGGCGGAGACCAGCTTCGCCGCGGCCGAGCTGGACGCGGTCTGCCGGCGGGTGCTGGCGGCGCTGGGCACCCCGGCCGACCTGGCCGCGATCACCGCGGACGCCCTAGTCACGGCCAATCTGCGGGGGCACGACTCGCACGGCGTGCAGCGGCTGCTCCAGTACGCCGGCTGGATCGCCAACGGCCAGGTCGACCCGGCCGGCCGGCCCGAGCGGGCCCGCACCCGCGGCGGCACCGCGGTGGTGGACGGGCACTGGGGGTTGGGGCAACCGGCCGCCCGGCTGGCCACCCGGACCGCGGCCGAGCTGGCCGCCGAGCACGGAGTGAGCGCGGTGACCATCACCCGGTGCAACCACATCGGCCGGCTCGGCGAGTACGTCGAGACGCTGGCCGGCGCCGGCTGCGTCGGCCTGGCCTTCTGCAACTCCGGGCCGATCGTCGCGCCCAGCGGCGGCAGCCGGCGCACCTTCGGCACCAACCCGCTGGCGTGGGCGGCGCCGCGGGCCGGCGGCCCGGCGCTGGTGCTCGACTTCTCCACCGCCGCCGCCGCCGAGGGCAAGGTCCGCCTCAGCCTGGCCCGGGCCGAGCCGGTCGCGCCCGGCACCTTGATCGACGCCGGCGGCCGGCCCAGCACGGACCCCGCCGACCTCTACGCCGGCGGCGCCCTGCTGCCCTTCGGCGGCCACAAGGGCAGCGGGCTGAGCTTCATGATCGAGCTGGTCGGCGGGCTGTTGTCCGGAATGGGCGCGGCGCCCATGCCGGACTACGGCGGCGGCAACGGCACCGTCCTGCTGGCTCTGTCGGTGGATGCCTTCACCGACCCGGCCGGGTTCGCCGCCGGCGCGGCCGCGTTCGCCGACCGGGTGCACGAGGCCCCGGGCGGCGGCCGGGAGCCGGCGGTGTTCCTGCCCGGCGAGGTCGAGACCACCGCCCGAACGACCCGGAGCACGGCGGGCATCCCGGTGCCGGACACCATTCGCCTCGAGGTCACCGCACTGCTCGGCCCCGCCGGCGCCGAGCTCGGCCGGTTCGCCCTGCTTCCCACTGACGAGAGGACCCCATGACCGACCGGCCGCTGCTGGTGATCGCCACCGGCACCTTTCCCGACCCCGACGCGGTGGTCGAGCGCTACCGCGACCGCTGTGCGCTGCGGGTCGCCGACCTGGCCGATCCCGCCGCGACCTACGGCGCCGCCGCTGTCGTGGTCGCCACCCACGCGCTGGACGCCCCGGCGCTGCGCGGCCTCGCCCCGTCGGTGCGGGCGATCGGCCGGACCGGGGTCGGGCTGGACTCCATCGACCTGGACACCTGCGCCGAGCTGGGCATCACGGTGGTCAACCAGCCCGGGTACGGAGCGACCGAGGTGGCCACCCAGGCCGTCGCGATGCTGCTGGCGCTGCAACGCAGACTGCCGTACTCGGACCGGTTCGTCCGCGGCGGCTGGCAGGGACCGTTCGCGCTGACCCCGCTGGCACCGCTGGACGAGCTGACGCTGGGCCTGGTCGGCTGCGGCCGGATCGGCGCCGAGACCGCCCGACTGGCCGCCCCGCTCGTCCGCGAGGTGATCGCCTACGACCCGTACGCGCGCCGGCTGCCGCCGGCGGTGCGTCAGGTCGACGACCTCGACGCGCTGCTCGACCGCAGCGCCCTGGTGAGCGTGCACTCGCCGCTCACCGACGCCACCCGGGGGTTGCTCGGCCGGGCCGAGCTGGGCCGGCTGCCGGCCGGCGCGGTAGTGGTCAACGTGGCCCGGGGCGGCATCGTGGACGAGGACGCGCTGGCCGAGCTGCTCGTCTCCGGCCACCTCGGCGGGGCCGGCCTGGACGTCTTCGGCACCGAGCCGCTGCCGGCCGGCTCGCCGCTGCTGGCGGCGCCGAACACGCTGTTCAGCCCGCACGTGGCCGCGTACTCGGAGCGGTCCATGTGGCGGCTGGCCAGCTGGACCGTCGAGGACCTGCTGGGCTGGCTCGGGCAGGGCGGGATCGAGCACGGCAACCTGGCCGTGCGCGGCTCCCGCTGAGGCTCAGACGAGGCGGGCCAGCATCCCACCGTCCACCACGAACGGCGACCCGGTGACGAACGACGCCCGCGGCGAGACCAGGAACCGCACCGCCTCGGCCACCTCGGCCGGCTCCGCGGTCCGGCCGATCGCGCCGCCCGACGCGGCCACCCGAACGCCGTCCCGGGCCATGCCCGCCCCGTGCCGCACCGACATCTCGGTCTCGACGCTGCCGACCACGACCGCGTTGACCCGGATCCCGGCGTCGTAGTAATCCAGCGCCATCTGCCGGGTCAGCGCCAGCACGGCGCCCTTGCTG
Organism: Mycobacteriales bacterium; assembly: GCA_035995165.1. Taxonomy (NCBI): domain Bacteria; kingdom Bacillati; phylum Actinomycetota; class Actinomycetes; order Mycobacteriales; species Mycobacteriales bacterium. The sequence continues at coordinate 41,584 of DASYKU010000112.1, read as the reverse complement.
GCCGCGTACGCCGCCGCCCGCGGCACGGTGGCCAGCGCGTGCACGGATGCGATGTTGACGATGCTGCCGCCCGCCGGCAGCCGCGGGATCACCGCCCGCGACAGCAGGTAGACGGACTTGAGGTTCACCGCGATCACCCGGTCCCAGACATCCTCCGGGGTGTCGTGCACCGCGTGCACGTCGATGATGCCGGCGTTGTTGACCAGCGCGTCGATCCGGCCGTATCGGTCGGCCACCTGCTCCACCGCGGCCGTCACCGCGCCGGCGTCGGCGACGTCGGCGACCAGGTGCAGGTGGCCCGGCGGCGGGTCGGCCGGCAGCAGGTCCAGGGTGGCCACCGCGTACCCGTCCGCGCGCAGGCCGGCGGCGACGGCCGCCCCGATCCCCCGGGCCCCGCCGGTCACCACCGCGACCGGCGGTCCGGCGGCCGGCTCAGGCGGCACGGGCCGGTACGGCCAGGCGCACCGCCCGGGCGATGTCCTCCGCGGTCGGGGTGGCCGCGGCAAGCAGGGTGGGGCTATGCGGGGTGGGCACGTGCGGCGCGCCGACCCGCAGCACCGGCCCGTCCAGCTCGCCGTGCAGCGACTCGGCCAGCGCGGCCGCGATCTCGGCGCCGATCCCGCCGTGCCGCGGCGCCTCGGTCACCACCACCAGCCGGCGGGTGCGGCGGACGCTGTCCTCCACCAGCTCCAGGTCGAGCGGCGCCACCGTACGCAGGTCCAGCACCTCCACCTCGACCCCCTCCGCGGCCAGCTGCTCGGCCGCGGCCACCGACCGGGACACCGTCACCCCGTAGGTGGCGATGGTGACATCCCGGCCCGGCCGGCGGACGACGCCCCGCCCGAACGGCACCAGGTCCTCCTCGCCGCCGACCTCCCCGCGCAGCCCGGCCAGCAGCTTGTGCATGAGGAAGATGACCGGGTCCTGGCCGCGCAGCGCGGACTTGATCAGCCCCTTGGTGTCGGCCGGCGTCGAGGGCATCGCCACCAGCAGCCCGGGGGTGTGCGCGAACCAGGACTCGATCGAGTTGTTGTGCTGCGCCCCTCCCCCGGCCACCCCGTTGGTGCCGCGGATGACCAGCGGCATCGGCGCGCCCCACATGTAGCGCACCTTGGCCGCCTGGTTGACGATCTCGTCCATCGCGCCGAAGGCGAAGTCGATGAAGTTGAGGTCGACCACCGGGCGCAGGCCGTTCATCGCCGCGCCGACCCCGGCCGCGACCATGGCCGCCTCGGAGATCGGCGCGTTGCGCACCCGGTCCCGGCCGAACTCGTCGCCGAGCCCGCGGACCTGGCCCCAGTGGCCGCCGCGCTCGAACAGGTCGGTGCCGTAGACCAGGATCGACGGGTCGGCCCGCATCTCCTCGGCCAGGCCCTGCCGATAGGCCTGGGACAGGGTCACGCGCGGGCTCATGGGTTGCTCCGGATCCGCAGGTCGGTGGCGGTCACGCCGGTCAGCAGCGTGCCGGGGTCGGGGAACGGCGAGGCCTCGGCGTACTCGACCGCCTCGGCGACCGCCTTCTCGGCGGCGGCCAGCGCGGCGGCCACGTCGTCGGCCGACAGCAGCCCGGCCAGCTGGGCCGCGGCGGCGAGCCGGAGCACCGGGTCCTGGGCCGCCCGCCAGCGCTCCACCTCCTCCCGGGTCCGGTACGTCTCCCGGTCCCCCACGTCGTGCCCGCCGAGTCGGTAGGTCAGCGATTCGATAAAGGTCGGGCCCCCGCCGGCCCGGGCCCGCTGCACCGCGGCGGCGGCGGCCCGGTGCATCGCGGCCACGTCCTGCCCGTCCACCTTCTCCGCCGGCAGCCCGAAGCCGCGGGCCCGCGCGGCGATGTCGCCGCCACCGGTCACCTGCGCGTACGGGGTCTCCACCGCGTAGAGGTTGTTCTCACACACCACCACCAGCGGCAGCTGCCACACCACGGCCAGGTTGACGTACTCCCAGACCCGGCCGATGTTGGCGGCGCCGTCGCCGAAGAAGCCGACCGCGACCTGGCCGCGGTGGCCGACCGAGGAGCCGAGCGCGGCGCCGAGGGCGAGGCCGAGGCCGGCGCCGACGATCCCGTTGGAGCCGAAGTGGCCGCGGCCGACGTCGGCCAGGTGCATGTGGCCGCCCCGGCCGCCGAGCGAGCCGGTGGCCTTGCCGTAGAGCTCGGCCATCACCTCCCGCGGCGGCAGGCCCTTGGCCAGCGTGACGTGGTGGCTGCGGTGGGTGCCGGTGACGATGTCGCCCTCGGCCAGCGCGCTGATGACGCCGACCGCGGTCGCCTCCTGCCCGATGGCGGAGTGCATGCCGCCGGGGATCTTGCCGGCCATCACCAGCGGCTCGGCCACCGTCTCGAACTGCCGGATCAGGCTCATCGAGGCCAGCCAGCTCTCGGCCTGCCCGCGGTCCACCCCGGTCAGGTCGAGCGGTGCCAGCTCCGGCGAGGAGGCCCCGCCGGCCGACTGGCGATCGAGGATCGTCATCAGCCCACACTCTCGATCCAGGTCAGCACGGTGCCCGGCGGGACCTCGGTGTCCGCCTCGCAGAGCAGATCGCCGACCACGCCGGCGACCGGCGACTCGATCTCGGTCTCGGCCTTGGCCGTCTCGACCAGCACCAGCGGCGCCCCCTCGGCCACCGCCGAGCCGGCCGTCACCAGCCACTTCTGGATATAGGTGTCGCCCTCGGTCATGCCGTACGAGGGGACGGTCACGTCGAGCCGCGCCACGAGTCCTCCTGTGCTCTGCTTGTCGGGCTGTGCTGTGCTTGTCGGGTGTTCCGGTCAGCCGACGGTTCCGCCGGCGTTGAGCGCGAGGTTGCCGCCGTCCACCGGGAGCAGCACACCGGTGATCATGCTGGCGGCGTCCGAGGCGAGGAAGACGACGGCCGCCGCGATCTCCTCCGGCCGGGCCGGTCGGCCCAGCGGGATGCCCCGGCGGTAGTCGGTGGCGGTGCTGTCGCCGGCCGCCGTCCGGGTCTGTTCCACCGAGACGAAGCCGGCCGTGGCGACCTGGCAGGGAGCCACCCCGTTGACCCGGATGCCAGCGCCGGCCCACTCGACCGCCAGCTCCCGGGTCAGCGCGTCCACCCCGCCCTTGGACACCGCGTACGCGAGGTTGCCCCGGCCGAGCGCGCTGCTGCCGGCGATCGAGGACACGTTGACGATCGACCCGCCACCGGCCGGAATCATCCGGGCGGCGGCCGCCCGGGCGCAGAGGAAGTAGCCGGTGAGGTTCACCGCCAGCGTCCGGTGCCACCCGACCAGGTCCAGTTCGAGCGGCGGCTGCCGCAGGTTGATGCCGGCGTTGTTGACCAGCACGGTGGCCGGTCCCAGCTCGGCGTCGACCCGGGCGAAGGCCGCCTCCACCGCCGCCTCGTCGGCGATGTCGCAGCCGACGCCGACCGCGGCGCCGCCGCGGTCGGCCAGCTCGGCCGCCCGCTCGCCGGCCGCCCCGGCGTCAATGTCGAGCACCGCCACCGCCGCACCGGCCGCGGCCAGCTGCCCGCACACCTCGGCGCCGATGCCACGGGCGCCGCCGTTGACGACCGCGACCCGGCCGGGCGCGGTCACGCGGAGGCCGCCGTCACCCGGTTGGCGATCGTGCCGATGCCCTGCACGGTCACCCGGACTACGTCGCCGACCGCCAGCAGCCGCTCGGGGTCGAAGCCGATGCCGACGCCGCCCGGGGTGCCGGTGGCGATGATGTCGCCGGGTTCCAGCGTGCACACCGCGCTGATCCGGCTGACCAGCTCGTACACGCCGAAGATCATGTTGCGGGTGTTGGACTTCTGCCGCGGCTCCTCGTTGACGTGGGTGCTGATGTCCAGGGCCTGCGGATCGCCGACCTCGTCCGGGGTGACCACGGCCGGTCCGATCGGCGCGAAGGTGTCGTAGCTCTTGCCGAGCGTCCACTGGGAGTTGCGGTTCTGCACGTCCCGGGCGCTGACGTCGTCGAGCACCAGGTAGCCGCCGATCACGCCGGGGGCGTCGGCCTCCTCGACGTGCCGGCAGCGCCGGCCGATGACGACGCCGAGCTCGCCCTCGTAGTCCAGCCGGGTCGAGTCGGCCGGGTGGACGATGTCGGCGTACGGACCGGTCACCGAGCTGGGGAACTTGGCGAAGACGACCGGCGCCTCGGGGATTGCGTCGCCGGTCTCCTCGGCGTGGTCGCGGTAGTTCAGCCCGACCGCGACGATCTTGCCCGGCCGCGGCACCGGCGCCAGCAGCTCGACGTCGGCCACCCGGTGCCGGGCGTCCTCGCCGGCGGCCCCGACGGCACGGCGCAGTTGGTCCAGCACCACCGGGCCGCCGGCCAGCACCGCCGGCACGTCCGCGGGCAGCCGCGGGTCGACGCGGCGCACATCCACCACGGCGTCCGGCCCGTCGGCGGTGACCAGCACGCCGAGCCGGGCGGCGCCGCCAGGCGGCGCGAAGCTCGCCAGCCGCATGAGTCCCCCTTGTCGAGAATCGCTCGTTGATTGTCAACAGTAGGCCACGCGACAAGTGCCGGGCAAGGCCCTGCAGGCCCGTCAGTCGAGCAGGAAGGACTCCGCGATGTCCCGCTGCGACGGGCCTGTCTCCGGACCGTCGTTGTCGGCCAGCGCGACCCAGATGCGGGTGTATGCGGACCGGATGTGATCCCCGATCGCGGCCACGGCCTCGCTCTCGTCGCCGGCCCGGATGAGGTCGAGCAACCGGGCGTGGCTCTGCGCCATGTTCTCCCGCCAGTCCGGCCCGGCGACGTTGCGGGACAGCAGCAACCAGTAGACCTGCATGCGGATGTTGGACCAGCTCTTGTAGAGCCGGTCGTGGTGCGCGGCCCGGAAGATCGCGTCGTGGAAGTTCACGTCCAGCCGGGCCGCGATCTGCTCGGTGATCTTCCGGCGCATCGCGACCTGCAACTCACTCAGGCTGTTCTCCAGCCGGTCGAGGTCACCGGCCTGCCGGCGCCGGATCGCCAGCCGCACCGCCAGCGCCTCGGTCGCCGAGCGCAGGCTGTAGACCTCACCGAGGTCCTCCAGGGACAGCTCGACCACGGTGGCGCCGCGATGCCGGGACAGGCTGATCAGCCCTTCCCGCTCCAGCACCAGGAAGGCGTCCCGCACCGGACCCCGGCTCACGTCGAGGGTCTTGGAGATCTCCTCCTCGCGCAGGTGCTGCCCCGGTGACAGCTGGTCGTTGAGAATGGCCTCGCGCAGCCGCTCGGCCACCACATCGCCCAGCGAGGTGCGCGTCGCCGGCTCCGTCGCGGCCAGGGAGAGCGCCACCGAGTCCTTCTTCGTCGAGCGCCGCGAACTGGTCATCGGAGCTGGCTCTCCTGAGGTCAATCCTGCAGATTGTCAACGACAAACATAGATCGACGCGGTCCCGGTGTCCACGGACCCGCGTGCCGGGCGGTCGGGCCGGAGTCGGCAGCTGCCAGGAGGATACGGACATGATGCCCCGCTGGACCGCAGAACCGGTGTCGGACACGTGTGACGAGCTCGGCGAGGGACCGCGCTGGCACGTCGCCCGGCAGGAGCTGATCTGGGTCGACATCCTCGCCGGCACCGTCCGCTGGGCCGGCTGGAGCGCGGGCGGGCTTCGGGTGCTGCGCACCGTCCGGCTGGACCGCCCGGTCGGGGCGATCACCCCGGTCGCCGGCGGCGGCTACTTGGCCGCTGCCGCCGACGGGCTGGCCTGGCTGGAGGAGGCCGGCACGCTGACCCCGCTGCCCGGGGCGGCCGGAACGGCGGCGGCCAGCCCGGACGGCTCGCTGCGGATGAACGACGCCACCTGTGATCCGTGGGGCCGCTTCTGGGCGGGGTCCATGCCGTACGACACCCGGCGGACCGGGGCCGGCCGGCTGGTCCGGCTGGACCCGGACCTGTCGCTCACCACGGTGCTGGACGCGGTCACGGTGTCCAACGGGCTGGTGTGGAACGCCGCCGCCGACCGGATGTGGTACGCCGACAGCGCGGACCCGGTGGTCTGGCAGTTCGACGTCGACCCAGACTCCGGGGCGGTCCGCGGTCGCCGGCCGTTCGCCGAGCTGGCCGGCGCCGTGCCGGACGGCATGTGCCGGGACGACGAGGACCACGTGTGGGTGGCCGCCCACGGCGGCGCCGCCGTGCACCGGTACGACCCGCACGGCCGGCTGGTCGGCACGGTCGACGTACCGGGGGTGGCCGGCGTGACGTCGTGCGCCTTCGGCGGCGCCGACGGCGGCACGCTGTTCATCACCACCGGCCACATCGGCCTGGACCCGGCCGCCCGGGCGGCCGCCCCGCTGGCCGGTCGACTGCACGCCGTCGACCCCGGGGTGACCGGCCCGGGCCTGACCGAGTTTGCCGGCCGCCGGTTCAGTTGATCCAGATGATCTCGCTGTCCAGGGCGGCGGACAACTCGGAGGCCTCCCGACTAAGCACCTACGAACCGGAGCCGAGCCCCTGCTGATCGTCGGAGCCATGGCCGACAGTCAGCGCCACCAGACTTTGCGCCAAGCAGGCGGGTGGGACGGCACTGTTGCATTCGGGCGCATGCGGCGAGCTCAGCCCGATAGAGAACGCCGCTCAGACCGCGGCTGCGAGCTCGGTGAAGGCGGCCGCGATGCGGAGGTGTGCTGGGACGTCGATGGCGAGTTCGTAGTGGCCGCGGCGGAGGTTCTGGACGCAGGCGTGTCCGCGGGCGATCACCGATGCCGACCGCGGGCGTTTGAGTCCGCGGGATCTGTACGCGGAGCAGGTCGGCACGGCCGTAATGGCGGTCCCTGCCAGGCCGTCGCCGATCAATCGGCGACCTGCTCGGTGACCGGTCCAGAGACCAGGTCGCGAAGCAGACCATCAACAGTGTCCGGGGCGGAGTGATCAGCTGTGCCACCAGGCAGAGCTCTTCGGCCTGCTCCGACAGGGCTTGGAGCCGACGCCCCATCGACTACCGAGTTGCCGGGCGCCGGGCGGGCGCCTTGGGAAGTCGGGCGCCGCCCGAGCACGGCCTGCCGCCCAGCGGCATGCACCCACGGCACCTCGCAGCAACGGCTGACATGCTGGCCGGATGGTGTCCTTGACGAACGCCGATCTGTGCAACGCGGCGGCGTTGATCTCAGCTCTCCAACGGGAGCTGCGAGGGATCGTCACGACGAAGGGCGCCGGCGACTGGTTCATGTTCTATGACCCGGCCGGCCAACGGCGGCCGCTCACCTGATTCTCCCGTCCTTGCCCGATAGCGACACAGCGGCGCATCCCGCGCGCAATGCGGCATGGTCGGATGTTGGCATGAGCGTTCTGCCGCGGGTACCGGAGCCGTCGGACGGTGAGGAGCGCAGTGTCCTGTTGGGCTGGCTCGCGTTCCACCGCAATGCGCTGGAGGCCAAGTGCGAAGGCCTCGACGCGGAGCAGTTGGCGACCCGGTCCGCGCCACCGTCACCGCTGTCCTTGCTCGGGTTGGTCCGTCACCTGACGGAGATGGAGCGGGTGTACGCGGTGTGGGCGCTCGGGCCGAAGTCGGAGCTGCGGTTCGTGTGGGGCGAGTACAGCGACGGCAGCCCGGAGTGGGACATCGACGCCGATTCCTCAATGCTGGCCGATTCGATGGCGGCCTGGGAGCGGGAGAAACAGGCCGCCGACGAGCGAATCGAGCAGCACGCCGAGTTGGGTTCCGTCGGCAGCGGCAACGGCTACAGCGTGCGGTGGAACCTGCAGAAGCTCATCGGCGAGTACGCCCGGCACAACGGGCACGCCGATCTCGTCCGCGAGCGGATCGACGGACAGACCGGAGAATGACCGGCGCGATCGCCAGCACCGGCAATCACACACCGGCGGCAGATGTGTGCGTCGCCTCGTCCTCCGAATCAGGCGGTCGGGATCTGCGCACGAGTTCGCAGCTGGCCGGCCCGCGGGAGAGACTGTCACCGGTGATCGGCCGAAAGAATTCTCGGCGCTATGTTGGCCGGGTGAGCGACGTACTCGAGGGGGGCGGGTCTCGTCGCTCGGGGCCGCCCCGCTGGGTCTGGCTGGTGGCCGGGGTCGTCATCGCGCTCGGGGCCGCCAGCTGGGCGGCAGCAGGTGGCGATCGGGCCGGCAAAGCGGGGTCCGATCGGCCACCGGCCGCTGGCCCGGCCTCTGCATCGTCACCGTCACCGTCACCGTCACCGTCACTGTCGCTGTCACCGCCGTCGCCTTGGCCGTCGGCTGCCGGTGCCTGCGGGAGCACCGCGTTCCGGTCGCTGCTGAGCGCACAGCCGCTGACCGAGCGGATCGGTGTCCGGCTGCTGGTCGGCGGGTACGGGGTGCGCCTGGTCGATGCCGACACCGGGACGGCGCGGCCCGTCCGTGGAATACCCACCGACGCCACCCACACGGTGAGCGGGCTGGTGTCGGCGGCTGGGGTCGTCTATACGACGTCCGCCCGGTGCGACGGCGTCGCCGGCCGGGTCTACCGGCTGGACGATGGCACGGCGCACCCCCTTGCCGCGACGCCGGTCGATGGCCTGCTGGCCGGTGCGGGCCGGGTCTGGGCGGTGGACTACCCGGACGAGTTCGCCCCGCCGACCATCCCGGTCAGGTTGCGCCCACTGAACGGTGGTCGGGCGGTGGCCCTGCCCTCCGGCGCCTACCCGGTAGCGGACGCCGCCGCTGGAATCGTGGCCGGGGTAGATCAAGTCAGCGCGATGCCGCACGTGGTGCTTCTCGACCCCAGCACCGGCCGGCCGGTACGCACGCTCGGCGCCGGCATACCACTGGCCGTCGACCGAAGCGACCTTCTGCTCCAGCTCGGTTCCTGCGCCCTGGGCCGGGCCACCGCCTCGTGCACCATCGCCCGGATCGATCTCCGCACCGGTCACCAAGGCAGCCGCTACGTCCTGCCCACCGGCCGAGTCCCGGTCTCGGCCGGATCCGTCAGCCGCGACGGCCGGCTGGCCGTGTTCCAGCTCGCCCGGGCCCACACCGACCCCCGATTCGACCCCGGACATCCCATCCCGCCGGCCGACATCGCCCTGCTGCATCTCGACACCGGCCGCCTCGACATCGTGCCCAACCTGGAACTCGCGCCCAAAACCGACGCCGGCCTTGTCATCGCCGACGACGGCAGCTGGCTTTTCGTCGCCGTGAACGACGGCGACCACACCCACCTGCTCGCCTGGCATCCCGGCCTCGACGCACCCCGATCCGTTGCCCGGCTCCCCGGCCCGATCAACGGGACACCCTCGCTGCTGATCGCCTAGGAGCACGTGCCCACACCGGCCTCAATCTCGCCCCGTATGAGCCGGCCTCATCGCGGCAGATGAGTGCGTTCGCGCGGGCGATACCGGCACAGGGACGGCGGCGACCATCGTTCGCGGTCAGCTCATCCTGCGAGAGTTCACTCGACTAGCGGCATCGGACGACCCGGCTGCTGCCGATCGGGCCGATTCACCCGACGGCAGCTTCCAGGAATGGCCACGCCGCCGTCCGGCAAGCAGGTGACCGGTGGGTAGGTGGTGCCGCGCTGGGAGTGGCGAGGCGGTAGGAGACGGTGTCGGTCTCGGCGCAGGCGACCGCGAGCGTCACCGGACCCAGGCCGGCATCCACCGCAGGGAACGCGCCCGCCACCTCCGCGCCGACGGTCATGTCGGCAGCAAAGACCCGCAGCCTTCCCCTGCCCCTGCCAAGGTGCGCACCGTCCGCCGGTTGGCCGTGCCGACCGGCGGACGTCCGGACTCGCGCACGACGTCAGAGTGAGATGGGGGTGACGGTCACCTGACCGTTGCCGATTCCTGCGCCGTCGTTGTCAACCGCGCAGGAGATGCTGGTGTTGGTCATGCCGTAGGTGGCCGAGCTGCCGGCTCCGCCGCCCCCGCCGGCCGAGGTCAGGCTGGCTCCCGTGCCGCCGTTGCCACCGTTCACGCCGCCGCCTCCGCCGGCGCCATTGCCGCCGAGGCCGGAGCCGCCGCTGCCGCGTTGGCCGGCCATCCCCGGCTGGCCGCCGGCTGCACCGCCCTTGCCGCCCTTGATGGACGACCCGTGGGCACCGTTTGACCCGGTCCACGACGGAGCCGGGGAGTCGGACGGATCGCCGGTGCAGCCGGCCGTGCCGCCTTCACCTGCGAACTCGGGGTCGCCGCTCGGTCCGCCCAGGCCACCGCCGCCACCGGCGACGAGGATGGTTTGTGGGTTGTTCTCGTTGATATCGGTGAGCTGGATCGTGGTGGCGCCGCCGCCGGCGCCGGAGGTGCGCAGGTCGTCCTTGGCGGCGTTGCCGTTGCCGCCGACGGCGCTCAGCCCGCCCCAGCCGCCCTTCGGGTCGGCGTCGGACGAGCCGGCGTCCGCGCCCTCGCCCGCGACCGAGATGTGGAGCCACTGGCCGGGCTGTACCGCGATGGTCCCGGTCACCGCGGCCCCGCCGGCCTTGACGTTGAGGTACGGCTCGTTGGTCGTCCCGCCGGAGCCGCCCCTGGCGGTGATCGCGAGGGAGGTGACGCCGTCGGGCACCTGGTACCGCACCATCGCGCCGGTGTATCCGAACGGCTCCGGGGTGGTGCCGACCACCGCGTCGACGGCCCGCGCGCCGGCGCTGGTCGTGGCCGGCACGCAGGCGGCCAGCGCGGGCGCCGTGGCCACCAGCCCGCAGACCGTCGCCGCGATCCCGGCGCGACGCATCCTGTCCGGGTGGCGTCGGCGCGGCGCCGGTCGTGCTGTCGTGCTGTCGTGCTGTGTCATGTCGAGCTCCTGTCGAGAGCCGGCCTCGGCCGGCGGATGAGAAAGGGGTGCGCCGGCGGATGGTCAGCTGGCGTTGGTGCTGATGACGACTGAGCCGTTGCCGCTGGTCGAGGCGCACGCCACGCTGACGTCGCCCATGCCGGAGGTGGTGGAGCTTCCCCCGCCCCCGCCGCCGCCGGCTGAGGTCATGGCTGCGCCGGTGCCCGGGTTGCCGCCGTTGACGCCGCCTCCACCGCCACCGCCGTTGCCGCCCAACCCGGATCCGCCGTCACCGCGCCCGCCGGCTGGGCCCGACTCGCCTGCCGCCGTACCGCCCTTGCCGCCCTTGAGGACCGAGCTGCTCCCGTTGCTGCCGTCGGCGCCCGGCCACCACGGCGACCCCTGGAAGTTGCAGCCCGCGCTGCCGCCGGAGCCGGCGTTGATGGGGTCGCCGCTCGCGGCGCCCGAGCCACCGCCGCCGCCCGCGACCAGCACCGTCTGCGGGTTGCTGCCGTCGGCGGCGGCCAGCTGGATCGTGGTGGCGCCGCCGCCGGCGCCGGACGTGCGCTGGTGGTCCTTGGCGGCGTTGCCGTTGCCGCCCTTCGCGTTCAGACCGCCCCAGCCACCGGCCGGGTCGGTGTCGTCGCTGCCGGCGTTGCCGCCCTCGCCGGCGACCGAGATGAGCAGCAGTTGGTTCGGCTGGACGGCGAGGGTTCCCGTCACCTGGGCGCCGTTGGACCGCGACGAGGCGGTCGCCCCCTTGCCTCCGGACCCGCCGATGGCCGTGATCGACAGGCTGGTCACTCCGTCGGGCACCGAGTACTGCTGCACCGAATTGCCTTGGTACGTATACGGCGGCGGCGCGGCGTCGAGCGCTTGGGCCGACGCTCCGGCGCTCATCGAGCACCCGGCAACGGCGACGGACAGCGCCGCGGCGCCTCCGACGACGCCCACCGCCCCGATCCGACGGCGTCGTGCCACATCTTGTGGCTTCGTTCTTCGCGCACCGGAGTTCCGACGCCCGTCGTTCATGGTGATCGCTCCCATCAGCCCGGCACGGCCTCATTCCGTGCGCTGGGGAGACGATCCGGTCCACCACTCAAAGCCGTCTGAAACCGGGTGTAACAGCAGTTGAAGCTGGCGGTCAGTCGGTGCGGCGGTCGTCGCCGGTCAGTTGGGCAACCTGGCGTGAGAGTCGAGGGCCAACGGAAATACAGCTTAGGAGTGCCTCCGGCGACGTCGGCCGTCGCCCGACGCAGGATCTCGTTCTCTGCTCCAGTTGCTTGTTCCGACGCCTCAGCTCGCGGACTTCAGCGTCGTCCGCGGCCGATCGCGGCCGGTCGTGGCGAGCCGCAGTCTCACAGGCAGGAGCCAACTCAACCCCTGGGCAGGCGGACGGTCGGCTACTCCCGGTCTTGAGCCAGACCCGGCCTGTCGGGCACAGCTGAGGTAGACACCGGTGACGTGGTCGACCTCGACACCGCGCTCAGCGAGCAGCTCTTCCAAGTCGCGGTAGGACAGGCCGTAGCGCAGGTACCACCGGACCGCGAGGGTGATCACGTCGGGTGGGAACCGAAACCCGGCAAACGCCGACCGAGGAACGCAGGGACGGACGGCTCGAGGTCGACGCACGCGGTCAGCTTCCTCAGTCGAGCCCAAGCGCCGCCGCCGGGCTCGACGCATGCAACAGACCCGGCTCGCCCCAGGTGTCGGCAGCCCGATCGGCAACGCCACCAATTGATCGACCCCGCGCCTGACTGCCGGAGAACTCTCGGCATATTGTGTTCTGGTTACATACAATCATTGACACCGGGTGGTTCGATGGTCATGAGCTCATCGTTTCGCGCGCTCCGCAGTCGGAACTACCGACTCTGGGCTACGGGCACGGTCGTCTCGAACACCGGTACCTGGATGCAGCGGACAGCCCAGGACTGGCTGGTGCTCGTCATCCTGACCCGCCACTCGGCGTTTGCCGTGGGCGTCGTCACCGGCCTGCAGTTCGCGCCGCTCATCGCGTTCTCCGCGCACGCCGGGCTGATCGCCGACCAGTACTCCAAACGGCGGGTGCTAGCGGTCACCCAGAGCGTGATGGGCCTGAGCGCGCTGGTTCTCGGCACGCTCACAGTGACGCACACGGTCCGGCTCTGGCACGTGTTCGCCTGCGCCCTGCTGCTGGGCATTGCGTCGGCGGTCGACAACCCCGCCCGCCAGGCATTCGTGTCGGAGGTCGTGCCGCGGGCGGACGTGACCAGCGCGGTGAGCCTGAACAGCGCCTCGCTCAACGTCGGACGGCTGATCGGTCCCGGCGTCGCCGGACTTGTCATCGCCGCGGCCGGCACCGGTCCGGCGATCCTGATCAACGCGGGCAGCTTCGCCGGGGTGCTGGTGGCCCTGGCCCGGATGCGCCCCGGCGAGATGTACGCGTCGAACCGTGCCCGCCGCCGCAAGGGTCAGGTCCGGGAGGGCCTGTCGTACGTCCGGCACCGTCCGGACCTCGTGCTGGTGTTCGCGATGACCGGCGTGGTCAGCATGTTCGGGCTCAACTTCCAGCTCACCAACGCACTGATGGCCACCGGGCCGTTCGGCAAGGGACCGCGCGAGTACGGCCTGCTCGGTTCGGTGATGGCGATCGGCTCGCTCGCCGGCGCCGTCCTGGCCGCGCGCCGGGAGCGGCCCCGGCTGGCACTGCTCGTCGCTGCCGGGATCGCGTTCGGCTGCCTGCTCACGCTGGCTGGCGTGATGCCGACGTACGCGGCGTACGCGGTGCTGCTGGTGCCGATCGGTCTGTGCACCGTGACGTTCCTGAACAGCTGCAACACCGCGGTGCAGCTCTCGACCGCACCCGCGCTGCGCGGGCGGGTGATCGCCCTCTACGTCGTGGTGCAGCAGGGCACGACCCCGATCGGTTCGCCGATAGTCGGCTGGATCGGCGGGGTCGCGGGCGCGCGCTGGTCGGTGCTGTCCGGCGGGATCGCGGCGCTGGCCGCCTGCCTCGGCGGGCTGCTCGTGCTCCGGCGGGCGCCCGGCATCTCCCGACGGTTCGCCGCCGCCCTGGCCTCCGCTGACGAGCCCGCGCCACCCCGGCCCGCCGGAGTCGCCGGCGACGTGACCACGGACGGGGCGTCGGGCGTCAGATCCCCTTGATCCCCTCGTACGGACTGGTCTAGTCTCGGATTCCATGCAGTTTGCATACAACTCTAGGGCGGGCGTGTGGACGTTGGGCGGCAACTAGGCCGGATGCTGCACACACTCGGGGTCAGGCGGATCTACGGCTTGCCTGGCGAGGATCACATGGCCTTGCTCGACGCGTTGGCCGGCGCGGGCCTGGAGTACTGCACGGCCTTCGACGAGACCTCCGCGGTGATCATGGCCGCGACCGACGCACAGCTGACCGGACTGCCCGGTGTCGCGGTGCTGTCCCTCGCCCCGGGCGTGAGCAACGGAATCAACGGGCTGCTCAACACATACCTGGAGCAGGTCCCGCTGTTGCTGATCTCGGGCCAGCACCCGGCCGACGGGCTGCCGTTCGTGGTCCGGCAGGGGTTCGACATCGAGTCCCTGGTCGCCCCCGCGACCAAGTGGCGGGCCCGGGTGACCGCCGGGATGGACCTGCCCGCCGTGCTCGGCAAGGCCTTGGACGAGGCGATGTCCGGCCGGCCGGGTCCGGTGTACCTGGAGATCCCGGACGGAGTGTCCACCTCCCCCGCGGTCGCCACCGACGCGGCCGCCGAGGCCGCGGTGCGGCAGTTGCACGACCGCTGGTCCGCGGGACCCGCGCTCCGGGCCACCGCTGCACCGGACGGCCTGCGGGACCGGCTCGCCGTCTCCGAGCGGCCGGCCCTCGTGCTCGGCGGCCGGCGCCGCCGGGTCAGCCGGGCGACCGTCACCGCGTTCGCGGCGGCCTGGCGGGTGCCGGTGTTCACCACGACCCGGCAGAAGGGCGCCCTCGACCCCGCGTTCCCCTTTCATGCCGGAACGTTTCTCAATGGGCGGTTCGAGAAGGCGATCCTGGACCGGGCCGATCTGGTCGTCATGATTGATCCCGAGGCGTTCGACTTCTACAACAAGCCGTGGTGCTTCGGCGCGAACCCGGTCGCGATCACCGATGAGCTGTTCACCGAGTGGATGAACCCGTTCGCCGATCGGCTGGTCCTCGATCCGGACGCCACGCTGGCCGCGCTCACCGAACGGGGCGGCGGACCATCGGCCTGGACCGCCGAGGATGTCGCCGCCTACCGGCGGGGCGTGCGCGCCACGCTCCTGCCGGACTCGGACACGTTCTCGGTGGCGCACGCGGTGGATGCGGCGCTGTCGGCGTGGCCGTCCGACGGCTACCTCGTCGCCGACGCCGGGTTCAGCAAGCCGCTGATCGCGCTACTCAGCGAGCCCACGCTGCCGGACCGGTTCCTGGCCTCGAACGCGCTGTCCACGATGGGCTACTCGATCCCGGCCGCGGTGGGGGCGCGCCGGGCCGGCGCCCGGCCGGTGCTGGCCTTCCTCGGGGACGGCTCGCTGCTCATGCGCGCCACCGAGCTGGCGGTCTCGGCCGGCGACGGCGCGCCGGCCGTGTTCGTCGTGCTCATGGACCGGGCGCTGACCCAGATCCAGGTGAAACAGGAGCGCCGGAAGCTGGCCACCGTCGGGGTCACGCTGCCGCCGATCCAGTGCGGCAAGCTGGCCGGCGCGCTCGGCATCGACGGCGTGGATGCGTACGACGCCGAGGAGCTGCGGGTCGCGGTGGCCAAGGGCCTGCACGGCGATCGGCCGATGCTCGTCGGGGCGCACGTCGATCCGGCTCCGTCCCGCCCGCTGTTCGAACTGCTGCGGGGCTGAGCGATGACCGCCCGGACCCCCACCGTCGCCGTCCTGGACGCCATGCCCGCGGCCTCGCTGCGGGTGATCGAGGAGATCTTCACCCCGGCGTACGCGCTCGCGGCCGCCGACGACGGCACCCCCGCGGCCAAGCGCGTCGCCGCCCGCGACGCGGACGTGCTGCTGACCATGTGGGGTTCCGTCGACGCGGACACGATCGCCGCGGCCCCGCACGCGCGGGTGATCCAGAAGCTCGGCGTCGGGGTCGACAAGATCGACGCGACCGCGGCCGCCGCGCGCGGTGTCGTGGTGCTCAAGGCCGCCGGGATCAACGCCGACGCGGTGGCCGAGCTGGCGGTCCTGCTGACGCTGGCCGTCGGCCGACACTACGACAAGGCCACCGCCGCGGCCCGCAAGGGCCTGCTGGCCAAGGAGGAACTGCGCGCGGAGTCGTTCCAGCTGCTCGGCCGCAGGTACGGGCTGCTGGGCTTCGGCGCGATCGGCCGCGCGGTGGCGACCCGGATGGCCGGCTTCGGGGTGGAGATCGTCTACTACGACCTCGCCCCGGTCGACCCGGCGGTCGAGCGGGCCTGCCACGCCCGGTACGTCGAACAGGACGAGCTGATCGGGACCGCGGACGTGATTTCGCTGCACCTGCCGAGCACGCCGGGCACCGACCGGATCGTGGACGAGAGCTTCCTGGCCCGGACGAAACCGGGGGTGATCATCGTGAACACCGCCCGTGGTTCGCTGATCGACGAGCCCGCGCTGGCCCGCGCTGTCGCCAGTGGACAGGTGCTGGGCGCCGGGCTGGACGTGACCGCCCAGGAGCCGATCGCCGCGGACTCGCCGCTGCTGGGCCTGGAGCGGGTCGTGCTCACCCCGCATGTCGGCGGCGCGGTGGCCGACAACTTCCCCCGGGTGATCCGGCGCGCGTACGACAACGCCGAGGCCGTGCTGCACGGCGGCAGCGTCGATCCGGCCGACGTCGTCGTCTGGCCGGGCCGGTGAACGCCGAGCTGGACCGCTTCTTCCCCGGCGGCCACGTCCCCGGCGGGTACGTGCACGGCAAGACCCTCGACACCACCGGCGATCCGATCGCGGTGCTGGACCCGGCCGACCGCGGCCTGCTGACCGAGGTGCGGGCCGCGACGGCCGCGGAGGTCGGGGACGCGGTGGACTCGGCCGGGCAGGCGTTCCGCGGGGTCTGGCGGCCGCTGGGCGAGGTCGGGCGCGGCGAGGCGCTGCACCGCGTCGCCGCCGCGCTGCGCCGCGACCTGGAACCGCTGGCCCGCCTGGAGTCCGTCGACACCGGCAAGCCGCTGCGGCAGGCCCGCGGCGACGTCGCCACCGCCGCCCGCTACTTCGAGTTCTACGCCGGAGCCGCCGACAAGCAGTACGGCTCGGTCATCCCTGGCGAGGGCCCCTACTGGGCCTACACGCTGCGGGAGCCGTACGGGGTGGTCGCCCACATCACGCCGTGGAACTCCCCGCTGAGCCAGATGTGCCGGGGCGTCGCGCCGAGCCTGGCCGCCGGCAACACCGTGGTGGTCAAGCCGTCCGAGGTCACGCCGCTGACCAGCCTGGCCGCCGCCGCGCTGTTCGTGGCAGCGGGACTGCCGCCCGGCGTCTGCAACGTGGTCATGGGCACCGGTCCGCAGACCGGCGCCGCGCTGGTCGAGCATCCCTCGGTCGCGCACATCGGCTTCACCGGCTCGGTCGCCACCGGCCGCCGCGTCCTGCACGCCGCCGCCGAGCGCATCGTCGGGGTCAACCTGGAGCTCGGCGGCAAGTCCCCGACGATCGTGCTGCCGGACGCCGACCTGGACGCCGCGGTCACCGCGGGCGCGATGGCCGTGGTCCGCAACGCCGGCCAGTCCTGCTTCGCGACCACCCGGATCCTGGTGCACCGCTCGATCGCCCGCGACTACACCGAGCGGCTCGCGGTCGCGGTCGGCGGCCTCAGCGTCGGGCGCGGGCTGGCGGACCCCGACCTCGGCCCGGTCGCGTCCGAACCGCAGCTGCGCAAGGTCACCGCGGCGCTGGACGCGGCCCGGGACGAGGGCGCGCGGCTCGTCGTGGGCGGCACCGCGATCCCGTCGCTGCCGGGCTATTTCCTCACCCCGGCCGTGCTCGCCGGCGTCCGCAACGACATGCGGGTGGCTCAGCAGGAGATCTTCGGCCCGGTCCAGTCGGTGATCGAGTACGACACCGAGGCCGAGGCCGTCGCGATCGCCAACGACTCCCCGTACGGGTTGGCGGCCGGGGTGTTCACCCGCGACCTGTCGACCGCGCACCGGCTCGCGCGCCTGCTGGAGGCCGGCCAGGTCCAGATCAACGGCTATCCGCTCGGCGGGGTCGAGACGCCCTTCGGCGGCTACAAGCAGAGCGGTCTCGGCCGCGAGAAGGGGCTGGCCGCGCTGGAGCACTACAGCCAGCTCAAGACCGTGATCGTCCGCAACTGAATGGGAGAGGTGTCCTCGTGAACGAGCAGCCGGCCAGGCACGTCGTCGTGGTGGGAGGCGGGAACGCCGGGCTGTGCGCCGCGCTGTCCGCCGCCGAGCAGGGCGCGCAGGTCACCGTCCTGGAACGGGCCCCGGTGGCCAAGCGCGGCGGCAACACCGCCTTCACCGCCGGCGCGATGCGGGTCGCGTACGAGGGCCTGGACGACATCCTCAGCCTGGTGCCGGACCTGAGCCCGCAGCAGCAGGCGGTCACCGACTTCGGCCGCTACGACGAGTCGAAGTTCTTCGACGATCTCGCCCACGTGACCAAGTACCGCGCCGACCCCGACCTGGCCACCACGCTGGTGTCCAACAGCCTGCCGACGATGCAGTGGATGCAGGGCAACGGCATCCGCTTCACCCCCATCTACGGCCGGCAGGCGTTCGAGGTCGACGGCCGCTACACGTTCTGGGGCGGGCTGACCGTCGAGGCGGTCGGCGGCGGTCCCGGGCTGGTCGAGTTCCTGGCCCGGGCCAGCGAGAAGGCCGGCGTGAGCACCCGCTTCGGCGCCCGCGCGATCGCGCTGGAGACCGGCCCGAACGGGATCACCGGCGTGGTCGTCCGGGACGGCTGGAAGGAGGAGACCATCGCCTGCGACGCGGTCGTGCTCGCGGCCGGCGGCTTCCAGGCCAACACCGAGTGGCGCACCCGCTACCTCGGTCCCGGCTGGGACCTGGCCAAGGTGCGCGGCAGCTCGTACAACACCGGGGACGGGATCCGGATGGCCCTGGACATCGGGGCCAGCCCGGCCGGCAACTGGTCCGGCTGCCACGCCGTGCAGTGGGACCTCAACGCGCCCGAGTTCGGCGACCTCGCGGTCGGCGACGGCTTCCAGAAGCACAGCTATCCCTGGGGCGTCGTGTTCAACACCGACGGCAAGCGGTTCATGGACGAGGGCGCGGACTTCCGCAACTACACCTACGCCATGTACGGCCGGCGCGTGCTGGAGCAGCCCAACCAGGTGGCCTGGCAGGTCTTCGACGGCAAGGTCGAGCACATGCTGCGCGACGAGTACCGGATCCGGGAGGTGACCAAGGCCAGCGCGGACACGCTGGAAGGGCTGGCGGCCAAGCTCGACGGCATCGACGTGGCCGGCTTCCTGGCCGAGGTCGAACGCTACAACGCCGCCGTCGACCAGAGCATCCCGTTCAACCCGAACGTCAAGGACGGCCGCGGCACCACCGGCCTGGCCGTGCCCAAGTCGAACTGGGCCAACACCCTGGACACCCCGCCGTTCCAGGCGTACGCGGTGACCTGCGGGCTGACGTACACGTTCGGCGGGCTGCGGATCGGCACGGACGCGCAGGTGCTGGACACCGGCCTGGAGCCGATCCCGGGCCTGTACGCGGCCGGGGAGCTGACCGGCGGGCTGTTCTACTTCAACTATCCCGGCGGGTCGGGGCTGACCAACGGGTCGGTGTTCGGGCGGATCGCGGGCCGCAACGCCGCCCGCGTCTGAGCGTGCGTCCGGCCACCGTCCGAACTGGACGGTGGCCGGCGGGCTCAGGCTCAGGCGACCCAGACCGTCCTGGGCACGCAGAACTCGCGCATCCCCAGCTCGGACAGCTCGGTCCCGAAGCCGGAGTTCTTCACCCCGCCGAACGGCAGCTGCGCGTACGAGGCGGTCATGCCGTTGACGAAGACCGCACCGGACTCCAGCTCGGCGACGCACCGGCGCCGCTCGGCCGCGTCGGCCGTCCACACGCTGGCGCCCAGCCCGAATGGCGTGTCGTTGGCCTTCGCGAGCGCGTCATCCAGGTCCTGCGCCCGGTAGAGGGTCGCGACCGGGCCGAACGCCTCCTCGCGGTGGATGCGCATCGTGCCGGTGACGCCGGCCAGCACCGTCGGCGCGAACCACCACCCCGGCCCTTCCAGCGGCGTGCCGCCGCACAGCACCCGCGCGCCCTGCCCGACCGCATCGTCCACGAGCGACTGCAGGCGGTCCCGGGCGGCCTCGCTCACCACCGGCCCGATGTCGGTGTCCCGGCGGCGCGGGTCACCGACGACCAGCGCGCGGGTGCCGCGGACGAACCGCTCGACGAACCCGTCGTAGACGTCGGTGTGCACGATGAAACGCTTGGCCGCGATGCAGCTCTGGCCGGTGTTCTGGGTGCGAGCCTTGACCCCGACGGACGCGGCCCGGTCCAGGTCCGCCGACGGCAGCACGACGAACGGGTCGGAGCCGCCCAGCTCCAGCACGGTCTTCTTCAGGTGCTGCCCGGCGAGGGCGGCGACCGACCGGCCGGCGGCCTCGCTGCCGGTCAGCGTCGCGCCCCGGACCCGCGGGTCGGCCAGCACGTCCGCGACCGCCGGCACCTCGATGTGCAGGCTCGCGAACGCGCCGGCCGGGAAGCCCGCGCGGCCGAACAGGTCCTCCAGGTAGGCCGCGGTGCGCGGCACGTTCTCCGCGTGCTTGAGCAGCACCGTGTTGCCGGCGGTCAGCGCGGGCGCGGCGAACCGCAGCACCTGCCAGATCGGGTAGTTCCACGGCATCACGGCCAGGATCGGCCCCAGCGGCTGCCACACCCGGTAGGCCGCGCTGGCCCCGACCTCGGCCGCGTCGACCGGCTCGTCGGCCAGGAACGCGGCCGCGTGCTCGGCGTAGAACCGCATCCCGGCCGCGCTCTTGGCCACCTCGGCCTCGGCCTGCGCGAGCGGCTTGCCCATCTCGGCGGTGACGATCGGGCCCAGCTGCGCGGCACTGCCGGCCAGCAGATCGGCCGCGCGGCTCATCAGCGCGGCCCGCTCGGCCACGTCCAGGCGGCGCAGCACCGCGAACGCGGCGGCGGCCGCCGCGATCCGGGCCTCCAGCCCGGCGGCGTCCAGCGTCTCGAAGGAGGCCTCGAGCTTGCCGGTGGCCGGATTGGTGGAAGCGAAGACCACGGCCGGAGCCCCTTTCGGATGGGCGTCACGCCGTTTCCTCGGCGTGCGGACTACCGAAGTGCTAGTTGCATACGTAGAGTATACCAAGCCGAGAGGACTCCGAGAACGCGAAGGACGTGGCCCGTAGATGGACAAGACCACCGCGCTGCTGGTCGAGTACGCTCAGGACTTCTCGTACGCGGCGATCACATCGCCGGCCCGGGACGCGACCCTGCGACACCTGGTCGACTCGATCGCGTGCGCGGTGGCCGGCTACTCGAAGGAGCCCGCCCAGATCGCCGTCCGGGTCGCCCGCACGGTCTCGGGGATCAGCCCGGCCACGGTGTTCGGCGCCGGCCTGACCTCGCACCCGGCGTACGCCACGTTCGCCAACACGATCATGATCCGCGGGCTGGACTGGAACGACGGCATGCTGGCCAAGGGCGGCGGCCACCCCAGCGACATGATCGCCGCGCTGATCGCCACCGCGGAGACCCTCGGCTCGTCCGGCGCGGACCTGCTCGAGGCGATCGCCCTGTCGTACGAGGTGCTGGGCGCGCTGGGCAACGGGGCCCCGGCCACCCAGCGGGGCTGGGACCAGGGCACGTTCATGGGCGCGGCCACCGCGGCCGGCATCGGCAAGCTCCGGCACTTCACCGGCGCGCAGCTGGCCAACGCGATCTCGCTGAGCATCGTGCCCTCCATCCCGCTGATGGTGACCCGGCGCGGCGAGCTGTCGATGTGGAAGGGCGCCGCCACCGCCGACGCGGTGATGCACGCGCTGACCATGACCCAGTACGCGGGCGAGGGCATGACCGGCCCGGCCGAGCCGTTCGAGGGCACCGCGGGTGTCTTCGAGCAGGTGACCGGGCCGTTCGAGCTGAGCCTGCCGGCGTACCCGGGCGGGCACTACATCACCGAGATCTCGCACCAGAAGATGTTCCCGGCCGAGTCCCACTCCCAGGCGCTGCTCGGGCTGATGCCGACGGTGCGGGAGTGGACGAGCGTGGACGAGATCGAGTCGATCGACGTCGAGGCCTACTCGGTGATGCGGGTGGCGATCGGGCTGGACCCGTCGGTCTGGGACCCGAAGAACCGGGAGACCGCCGACCACTCCCTGCCCTACCTGCTCAGCGTGGCGCTGGTCGACGGCGACGTCACGGTCGACTCGTTCACCGACGAGCGGATCGCCGACCCGGCGCTGCGGCCGGTGATGGCCAAGATCTCGATCCGGGAGAACGAGGAGTTCACCGCGGGCTACCGGCCGCCGGGCATGGAGATCGCCGGCTCCCCCAAGGTCCGCATCACCGTCCGGACGAAGTCCGGAGGGCAGCTGCAGGAGATCGTCACCTATCCCCGCGGCCACATGAACAATCCGATGAGCGTGGCCGACATCGACGCCAAGATCGACCGGACCTGCCGCGGGGTGATTCCCGACGAGCACCGCGACGCCGTACGCAAGGCCTGGTGGACGATCGAGGAAGCCCCCGACCTGACCGAGGCCATCGCCACGATCGCCGACTTCGGCGACCGCTGACACTTTCCACGGAGGCTGCAGAGCAATGAAGGTCTACCAGGCGCTGGCCAACGCGTTCTACGCCGAGGGCGTCACCGCGGTCTTCGGCATGATGGGCGGCGCGAACGCCAGCTGGATGAAATACATGAACGAGCTGGGCGCCACCGTCCACCACGTCCGGCACGAGGGGGCCGGGCTGGCCATGGCCGACGGCTGGGCCCGGATGACCGGCACACCGGGCGTGGTCACCACCACCGGCGGACCGGGCATCGCCCAGCTGGCCACCGCGATGATCGTGGCCGGCCGGGCCAACACGCCGCTGGTCGCCTTCTGCGGCGACGTCCCGTTCGGTGACGACGACGCCGCCCAGCACCTCGACCAGGCCCGCTTCGCCGCCGCGGTCGAGGCCGGCTTCGTCCGCCTCACCAGCGCCGACACCGTGTACGAGAAGGTGCAGCGGGCCTTCCACCAGGCCCGGACCGAGTCCCGGCCGGTGATCCTGAGCATGCCGGAGGACCTGCGCAACCACGACGTGGACGACGCCGACGAGTACGTGCCGTCGACCGCGCTGCTGACCGCGAACCCGCCGTACCCGAACCCGGCCAGCATCGCCGAGGCCGTCGACCTCATCGCCGGCAGCGAGAAGCCGGTGATCATCGTCGGGCGGGGCGCGATCCTGGCGGGCGCCGGCGAGGAGATCCGCCGGCTGGCCGACCGGACCGGCGCGGTGATCGCGACCTCGCTGATCGCGAAGAACTGGCTCAACGACCACCCGTACCACGCCGGCGTCTCGGGGCTGTTCTCGACGAGGACGGGGATGGAGCTGTTCGGCGAGTCCGACTGCGTGATCGCGATCGGCGCGAGCATGAACCTCTACACCACCGAGCACGGCTACCTCTACCCGTCGGCGAAGGTCATCCAGATCGACGCCAAGCGCAGCGTGGTCATGGGCGACGGCCGCACCGCGGACTGCTACATCTCCTCCGACGCCAAGCTCGGCACCCAGGTGCTCGACGCGGCGCTGGCCGAGCGCGGCGTGACGCTGACCGGCTACCACACCGACGAGGTCCGGGACCGGCTGGAGCACGCCCTGGACGACCCGCAGGAGTACGAGTTCGGCGCCGGCCTGGTCGACCCGCGCGAGGCCGTCCGGGTGCTGGACGAGGAGATCCCCGGCGACATCGGCCTGGTGCTCGGCGGCGGCCAGCAGAACCACTTCGGGATCATGCTGGCCCGCCGGCCGCGGTCCTGGATCCTGCCCAACCTGCACTTCGCCTGCATCGGCCAGGGCATGCCGACCGCGATCGGCGGGGTGATCGCCGAGAACACGCCGGCCTTCCTGCTCGAGGGTGACGCCGGCTTCCTCATGCACCTCGCCGACTTCGAGACCGCGGTGCGCTACGCCGTACCGCTGCTGGTGGTGGTCATGAACGACGAGGGCATGGCGGCCGAATACCACTCGATGCTGACCAAGGACATCGACCTGTCGATGACCAGCATCCCGACGCCGGACCTGGGCGCGGTCGGCGTGACGCTCGGCGGTCGCGGGGCGCTGTGCCGCTCGGTCGAGGAGCTGCGGCAGGCGGCGAAGGAGTTCGTCGCCAGCCCCGGGCCGATGATCATCGACCTGCGCATCGCGCAGGTGGTGGCCAGCATCCCCAACCGCCGCCGCTTCTACGGCCAGGAGGCCTGACCCCCGACCCGACAGTGCCCCGTCGCCTTCCGGCGACGGGGCACTGTCCTGTGTGGACTGTTCAGACCGGGCCGGGACCGTCACGGCCCGGGGGCGGCGCTGCCCCGGGCCGGAACCGCCGTACGGACAGGCTCAGGCGTCCTGGCCGAAGTGCAGCCGCCGGTACGGGATGCTGATCACGTTCGTCGAGATCCGGACGTCGACCAGCGTCGGCGCGGGGTCGGCGACGAACTCGTCCACCGCCGCCGCGAGCTGGTCCAGCGAGCGGACCAGGCTGCCGCGGCCGCCCAGCGCGCGCCCCACCTCACCCAGGTCCGGGGTGGTGATCCGGGCCAGGTCGGCGTTGAGCCCCTTGACCCGCGCCTTGTGGTATTCCGCGCCGAGCAGCTGGTCGTTGAAGATGACCACCAGCAGCGGCATCCCGTAGCGCACCGCGGTCTCGAACTCCGGCAGGTGCATCATGAAACCGGCGTCGCCCTCGACCAGGAACGCGGGCTTGTTGCCGCTGGCCTTGACCGCGCCCATCGCCGTGGTCAGGCCCTGCCCGATGCAGCCGAAGTGCTGGTTGGCCAGCACCAGGTCGCGCCGGCGCTTCATCAGGATCGTGGAGAAGCAGATGTTCTGCCCGCCGCCGATGACCAGCCCGATCTCGGCCGGGATCTTCTCGTCCAGCAGCTCGCAGACCCGGCGCGGGTCCACGGTCGTGTCCTCGAGCTCGTACGGCTCGTTGTCCTCGAAGGCGGTCGCGAGCATGTCCTTCACCGCGGGGGTGCGGAAGCCCTCGTTGTGGTGCACGCCCTTGGTCAGCAGCGCCTGGTGCAGCTGCTCGATGCCCAGCCGCGCGTCGGAGTGCACGTACAGGTCCGCGGTCCGGTTGCCGCCCATGACCACGTGCGGCTGCGCGTCGAACTGGATGTAGGTCGCGCCCGGGTAGAGGTAGCCGTGCTCGGTGGTGAACTTGTTCAGGCTGGCGCCGACGGCGATGACGACGTCCGCGTCCTGGAACAAGCCCATCGCGGTCTTCGTGGAGTACAGGCCGGAGATGCCGACGTGGTATTCGTCCTCGCTCAGCCAGGTCTTGGCCATCAGCGTGGTCGCGATCAGCGCGCCGGTGTTCTCGGCCAGCTGCAGGATCGCGTCGCCGGCCCCGGACCGCTGCGCGCCGCGGCCGACCACGATCACCGGCTTGCGGCTGCGGGCCACGACCTCGGCCGCCTCGGCGATCTTGGCCGGGTCCGGATACACCGTGTAGGGCTTGATCAGCTCGTCCGAGGTGACGTACTGGTCGTCTTCGTCGATGCTCTGCTGCTGCACGTCCATCGGCGCGTTCAGCATGACCGGCCGGGACTCGGTCTTGGCCAGGTAGAACGCCTTCTGCACGGCCTCGTACGCGTCGTCGGCGGAGGTGACCGGGACGAAGGCGCACTCGCAGGCGTCGGCGAACTTGCGCTGGTCCAGCCGCTGCGGGGCCTCGTCGTCGCCGGCCACGGTCTGCCCGACGAAGGCGACCAGCGGCGTCCGCGCCCGGGCCGCGACGAGCAGCGTGGTGGCGAGCTGGGCGACGCCGGGACCGCTGGTCGCCGTGCAGACGCCCGGGACGCCGGCGATGCGGCCGAAGCCGTCGGCCATGGCCAGGCCGGCGCCCTCGTGCCGGACCTCCAGCAACTCGACACCGAGCTCGTCGAGGCTGTTCATCCAGTACATGTTGGCGTCGCCCATCATGCCGAACACCGCGGTCGCGCCTTCGGCGACGAACGCCCGCGCGAGCGCCTCATAGACCTTCATACGGCGACCCCTTCAGAGCACCTCGGAGAGCAGTCTGTATTCATCTAGCATACAATAAGTCGAGAAACCCGTAAGCAACAGCCAGGCGCCGACCTTCGGTGGCTTCCTCGCCGAGGCCGGACCGTATAAGGTGTCAAGGCCGACGCGCAGGCCCGACGCGTACGGACTCGAGTTGGACCGACCTTTGGCCGCAGGCGGGCCATTGCTGTATACGATGCCCACACTATCGGTCCCGCCGACCACAGGAATGAGACGGGAATGTCGCAGCCCATGCGTGACAACGGCAGTGCGGCTCAGGGCTTGCATGCGCTGTCACTCAAGCTCGACGGGGCCCCGCCGACGCGCGGCCGGATGCCGGACGCGGTGGCCCAGGTGCTCCGCGAGGCGATCCTCGACGGGCTGCTGGAGCCGGGCGCGTGGTTGCGGGAGTCCGAGGTGGCCAAGGCGCTGCAGGTGAGCCGCACCCCGGTCCGGGACGCGCTGCGGGTGCTGGCATCCGAGGGCCTGCTGCGCATCAACGCCAACCAGGGCGCGGTCGTCACGCCGATGACCAGCGACGACGTGCTGGAGCTGTACGCGATGCGCGAGACCCTGGAGACGCTGGCCTCCCGGCTCGCGGCCCGGCGGGCGCCCCGGCAGTGCCTGGAGAAGTTCTCCGAGCTGATCCCGAGGATGAAGAAGGCCGGCGAGGACGGCGACATCAAGCTGCTGTCCCGGCTGAACTTCGAGTTCCACGCGATCGTCCGCGACGCCGCCGGCAACCGGTACCTGGACCGGTTCCTCAGCCAGATCCAGTCGGCCGCCCGGCGCTTCCCCGACCCGACGCTCAGCCTGCCCGGCCGGGTGGAGGAGTCGATCGCGGAGCACGTCGCGCTGGCCAACGCGATCAGCCAGGGCGACTCCGAGGAGGCCGCCAAGCTGGCGGCCGCCCACATGCAGCACCTGTCCGAGCTGCGCATCCGGCAGCTGCTCGCCCAGTAGCCCGCTCACCCGGCAGACCCGCTCACCCGGTGGCGACGTCCCGCTCGGCCACGTCCGCGACGAACCCCGCGCTGCGCCGGAACAACTCCGCGGCGTCCTCGTCCAGCGGGACGTGGTGGTCGCTGCGGGCGAACCGCACCCGCTCCAGCTTCGCCGCCGTCAGCCCGGACGCGACCAGGTCGGCGTCCGTGGTCCGGACGATCGAGTCCTGGCCGGACGCGCCGAGCAGCACCGGCGCCGAGACCGACCCCAGGTCCCGTACGGTCTGGCCGCCCAGCGCCTGCAGCGCGATCAGCGCGCGGATGGCCAGCCGGTCGTAGCCCGCCGCGCGGACGCCGGGCCTGCGGACGCCGGTGGCGCGTACCCGGACGGCGGGGAGGAGGAAGGCCAGCCGGCGGCGCAGCGGGGACGGCACCCGCAGGCCGGTCACGGCCGGGTTCACCGCGACCACGCCGGCCACGTCGTCCGGCCGGGTCTCGGCCAGCCGGAGCGCGAACGTGGCCCCGGCGGAGATGCCCATGACCACCACGACGTCGTGGTCGGCCCGCAGCGCGGCCAGGCTCTCGGCCGCCGCGGCCGGGGCGGCGGCGACCGCCCGCTCGTCCAGGTCCCGCCACTGCGAGCCGTGGCCGGGCAGCCGCGGGATGCTGACCGCGATCCCCTCGGCCGCCAGCGCCTCACCCCAGCCGCGCAGGTCGGCCGGGCCGCCGCCGAAGCCGTGCAGCAGCAGCACCGCCGGCGCCGGGAGCGCCTGCGCCGCCTCGGCCGCGACGTCCGGCCCGAGGTGGGCCGATTCGCTGGCACAGCGCAGGCTGAGCGCCTCGACGAACTCGGCGGTCATCCGGCGGACCACGGCCGCGGCCGCGTTGTCGATGACCGAGGCGAGCTTGCCGCTGAGGTTGACCTCGCCGGTCGTGGTCACGTGCGAGGCGGCGCCGCCGTCCACCGGGGTGACCGTGAACCCGGCCGTGGCCTTGAACTTGGTGCCGCCCTGGCCGTCGCGGCCGCTCGCGATCACCGTGCCGCTGAGGTTCTCCGGGTCGAGCTCCAGCGCGACCTTGCCCTTGAACTGCACCCGCAGCGCGCTGAACTTCACCGTCATGGTGCCGTCGTAGCTGCCGTCCTCGTGCTGCGCGCCGAGGCCGGCGCCGTTGACGCACTCGACGACCGCGTGCGGGTCGGCTAGCACCGCGTAGGTCTGGGCTGGCGGAGCGGCCACCGTGAACTCGTCGTTGATCTCGATCACTGGCTCATCGCTGCTTTCCGTGATCGCCGCGTCCGGTGCCGGGCCGCCGGTCGGGCGGCCGTCGAGCTGCGACGACGGTGCATACTCCTAGTATACGAAGCGGATCGCAGACCGGTCAACGCGACCATCCATCTCCGGCCCTCATCGGCGGTCCCCGATCTCCGCGAGGACATCGACGGTGCCGGTCCGGTCAGCGTACGCGCCGGTCGTGGCCGTCGGGAGGCCGTCATGACGTTGACAAGACAGGCGCGTCGGATATGGTGTTCTTCTCGTATACACGCCTCCAGCGGGCGCACGAAATCCGATCGACAGGCGACGCGCGGGAGGCTCCGCCCAGTGGCTGATCACAACGTGGTGGCAGAACA
Source organism: Mycobacteriales bacterium (assembly GCA_035995165.1). NCBI lineage: Bacteria > Bacillati > Actinomycetota > Actinomycetes > Mycobacteriales > Mycobacteriales bacterium. The sequence continues at coordinate 13,181 of DASYKU010000112.1, read as the reverse complement.
CGGCTCGGTCGGCACCGTCCCCGACCCGGCCGGGTCCGGACCCGGCCGGGATCCCCGGGACGCGCCGGTCATCATCGAGGCCGAGGACCTCAGCTTCCGGCACACCGAGGAATCGCCGTACGTCCTGCAGAACCTCAACCTGCAGGTGCGGCAGGGCGAGATACTCGTGCTGATCGGGCCCTCCGGCTGCGGCAAGTCGACGATCCTCAACCTGGTCGCGGGCATCTACAAGCCCACCGGCGGCCGGCTGAGCTGCCTCGGCTCGCCGGTGGCCGGGCTGAACAAGCGGGTCACGTACATGACCCAGTTCGACACGCTGCTGCCCTGGCGTAGCGCGATCGACAACGCCGCGATGCCGCTGGAGATCAAGGGCGTCGGCAAGAAGGAACGGTACGAGCGGGCCCGCGAGCAGATGGCCAAGGTCGGCGTCGGGCACGCGGAGAAACTGCGCCCGCACCAGCTCTCCGGCGGCATGCGCAGCCGGCTCTCGCTGGCCCGCGCACTGCTCAGCGACACCGACATCATGCTCATGGACGAGCCGTTCAGCGCGATCGACGCCCTGCTGCGGGTCCGGCTGCAACAGCTGCTGCTCGACGTCTGGCATGAGACCGGCCGCACGCTCATCTACGTCACGCACGACCTCGACGAGGCCATCACCCTCGGCCACCGGGTCGCCGTGATGAGCACCGGGCCGGCCCGGATCAGCCTGATGCGCACCATCGACGCGCCGCAGCCGCGGGACGTGGCCCGCTTCCGGGCGACCTCGGAGGCCCGCGCGCTCTACGTCGAGCTCTGGGAGGCGCTGGAAAGGCCGGCCGCCGCGTGAGCACCCCGACCCTGAGCGAGGCCGCGGTCCTGCCGGAGGCGGTCCCCGAGCCGCCGCGCCGGCCGCGCCGCCGGCGGATCGTCACCCGCTCCTCGGTCACCGTGCTGGTCGCCCGGCTGCTGCTGATCGCCGCCGTGCTGGGCCTGTGGGAGCTGCTGTCCGGCGGCCCCGACGCCGTGCTGCCCGACGACGTGGTCGGCACGCCGGTCTCGGTCGGCCACCGGGGCTGGCAGCTGATCATGGACGGGCAGCTGCCCTCCAACCTCGGGTCGACCGCGCTGACGATCTTCTACGCGCTGCTGCTCGCGATCCCGATCGGCGTCGGGATCGGCGTGCTGGCCGCGAACCCCATCGGCCGCTGGCTGTTCCACCCGATCATCACGCTGACGTACGCGATCCCGAAGGTGGGGCTGATCTCGCTCTACGTGCTGCTGCTGGGAGCCAACACCAAGACCCACGTCGTGCTGGTCACCGGCGCCGCGCTGTTCGTCTACTACTTCTCGGTGCTGCAGGCGAGCACGGAGATCGACCGCCGGACGCTGACCGCGCTGCGGATGATGGGCGCGGGGCCGCTGCGGATCGCGTGGTCCTACCTGCTGCCGAGCTCGGTCCCGTACCTGTTCGCGGCCACCCGGATCGCGCTGCCGCTGGCGTTCGCGACGGAGATCTTCGCCGAGATCAAGGTGCCGGCGACGCCGGGCCTGGGCGCGCTGCTGACCCGGCTGACCGGCGCGCTGGACGCGCCCGGCTCGATGGCGGTGGTGATCTTCGTGGTCATCATCGGCTACCTGGTCGACGTCGTGCTCGGCGGCCTGCTGGCCCGCTACACCCGCTCGATCGGCCGGGGGATCCCGACATGAGCCGCAACCCGTACCCGCGCCGGGCGCTCCGGGTCGGCGGCGTGGTCGTCCAGTGGGCGGTCAGCCTCGGCCTGCTCTACCTGCTCTGGCGCTGGGTGCTGACGCCGAAGCTGAACAGCGCCTTCTTCGCCGGCCCGGACCGCACCTGGGCCGCCTTCAAGACCGACCTCGGCGACGGCGTGCTGCGCGACATGATCACGGTGACGCTCAAGGAGGTGCTGGTCGGCTTCGGCCTCGGCACCGTCATCGGCATCGTGCTGGCGCTGGTCATCGGCCTGTCGCCGGCGCTGGTCGGCAAGCTGCTGGAGCCGATCAACACCGGGATCTACGCGATGCCGAAGTTCGTGCTCGCGCCGATCCTGTTCGTCTGGATCGGCAACGGCTTCATGTCCCGGACCTACCTGGTGCTGCTGGCCACGGTCCCGGTCGTGACGCTCTACATGGTCAGCGGCATCCGTACGGTCGACCCGGCGACGACGCGGGCGATGCGGATGATGGGCGCCAACCGCCGGCAGATCGCCTGGAAGCTGCTGCTGCCGCACACCAGCAGCTACCTGTTCACCTCGATCGCGTTCGTGATCCCGCACGCGCTGACCGTGGCGATCGGCGCGGAGATCATCTTCGGCGCCTCGGACGGACTCGGCGGCGGCCTGTTCAGCCGGTCGGAGCTGTTCAACTCGGCCGGCGTGCTGTCGACGCTGCTCACGGCCACGGTGATCTCCGCGGTGCTGCTGGGGCTGTCCGGTCTGGTCACCAAACGCCTGCCGGGCCTGTCCCGGCGCGGCCCGATCCAATAAGGAGAGCCCGTACCGATGGCGACCATCACGGTCCTGCAGCACGGCCACCCGATCCGGACCTCCCAGGGCATCATCGGGTTCTGCAGCACCTACCTGATCCGGGGCGAGAAGACGACGCTCGTGGACGTCGGGCACGTCGGCCGGCGCAACTCGCTGATCGCCGCGCTGGCCGCCGAGGGGGTCGAGCCCGGCGACATCGAGACCGTGCTGCTCACCCACGCGCACTGGGACCACGCCCAGAACATCGACCTGTTCCCGAACGCGGAGCTGCTCCTGCACCCGTGGGAGCGCAAGTACGCCGCGGCGCCGCACCCCAACGACTGGGCCACCCCGGCCTGGACCGGCGCGATGCTGGAGACGCACCCGAAGATCCGCGAGGTCGAGGAGGGCTTCGACGTCGAGCCCGGGGTCATGGCGATCCACACTCCCGGCCACTCCCCCGGCTGCCTGACCGTGCTGGTCGAGAACGAGGGCACGACCGACGCGATCACCGGGGACGTGCTGCACTACGGGACCGTCGCGCTGACCAAGGTCAACCCGCTGGTCTTCTGGAACGAGAACGACGCGACCCGCAGCATCGAGCGGATCCTCGACGTCGCCGACGTGATCTACCCCGGCCACGACCGGCCGTTCCGGGTGGTGGGCGACAAGATCGAATACCAGGCCGCCCAGCAGATGCGGGTGTTCGGCCTCGACCCCGGCGACCCGGGCACGGTCTTCGACGCGAGCGAGCGGCCGGTCTGGATCATGCCCGGCATCGAGGACCAGACGATCGGATGAGGCTGGTCTCGTTCCTGGCCGGGAACCGCCCCGGCTTCGGCGTCCTCGACGGCGACCGGATCGTCGACCTCGGCGCGGCCGGGGACCGCTACCGGGAGCGCGGCCTGGCCGCGCCCACCTCGATGCTCGAGCTGCTCCGGCTCGGTCCGGAGGGTCTGGACGTCGCCACCGCCACAGTCGCCGACGGGCCGGTACGAACGCTGGGCGACGTCGTGCTGCGGGCGCCGATCCCGCACCCGGACCAGATCGTCGCGATCGGGCGCAACTACGTCCGGCCCGGGCGGGACCGGTCCGACGCGCCGGGCAGCCCGCGGATCTTCCCGAAGTGGTCGTCCACCGTGATCGGGCCGGGCGAGGCGATCGTCCGGCCGGCGGCCACCCGCAAGCTCGACTGGGAGGTCGAGCTGGCCGTGGTGATCGGCCGGACCGCCCGCCGGGTCGCCCGGAAGGACGCCCTGGCGTACGTGGCCGGCTACACGATCATCAACGACGTCAGCGCCCGGGACATCCAGAACCAGCAGCCCGAGCAGCTGGCCATGGCCAAGAACTTCCGCACGTTCACGCCGATGGGGGCCGCGATCGTGACCGCCGACGAGGTGCCGGACCCGGGCGCGCTGGACATCCGGTGCTGGGTGAACGGCGAGCTGATGCAGGACTCCAACACCCGCCACCTGATCTTCGACGTGCCCGAGCTGGTCAGCCGGCTCTCCCACGTGCTCGACCTGCACCCGGGCGACCTGATCAGCACCGGCACCCCGCCGGGCACCGGCAACGGCCGGACGCCGCCGCGCTACCTCGGCCCCGGCGACGTGGTCCGGATGCAGCTGGGTGACCTGGTCGAGCTGGTCAACCCGGTCGTCGACGAGGCCGTCGCATGACCGGCTGGGAGATCTACTGCTGCCGGCTCGGGACCCGCGCGACGCTGGCGTCCCGGCAGATCTCCGGCGACACCGGTCCGCGCACGAGCGTCTACCTGCTCTGGGTGCTGCGGCGCGGGGACGAGGTGGTGCTCGTCGACACCGGCGTCACCGAGCCCGAGGCGGCCAAACGCGGGATCACCGACCTGGTCGCCCCGAAGATCGCGCTGGGCCGGCTCGGCATCGACCCGGACCAGGTCGAGCGGGTGCTCGTCTCGCACCTGCACGGCGACCACTTCTGTGCCTGGGACGCCTACCCGCGGGCCCGGTTCCTGGTCCAGCACGCGGACCTGGAGTTCTTCTCCGGCCCGTACGCGCGGTTCCCGAGCCTGGTCCGCAACGCCTCGGACATGGCCGGCGTGATGACGCTGAACTACCAGGGCCGGATCGAGGTCGTCTCCGGCGACGTCCCGGCCGATTCCGGCCTCGATCTCGTCCGCACCGGCGGCCACACGCCCGGCAGCCAGGCCGTCGTGGTGGAGACTGCCGCCGGGCCGCGGGTGATCTGCGGCGACGTGGCCGGGACGTACCGGACGATCGCGCTGCTGGAGCCGTCGCCGCTCTCGACCAGCCGGCCCGAGGCGGTGGTCGCGATGGACCGGCTGCTCGGCCTGGTCGGCGGCGACGCCGGACACCTCTACCCGAGCCACGACCTGCAGCTGTTCGAGCACGGCAGCGAGATCGCCGACGGCGTGTTCCGGATGCGCTGACCCGTTGCCACCGAGAGGCCGCTGATGAGACTGCACCGCACGGTGACCGTCGCCGACGTCCGCGCGATCGCGAAGCGCCGCCTCCCGTCCCCCGTCTTCGACATCATCGACGGCGCCGCCGGCGACGAATACTCGCTGCGCCGCAACACCGAGGCCTTCCAGGACATCACCTTCCGGCCCCGGACCATGGTCGACGTCCGCAAGCGCACCACCGCCACGACCGTGTTCGGGCAGGAGATCTCGATGCCCGTCATGCTCGCGCCGACCGGGGCGGGGCGGGTGATCTCGCGGCACGCGGAGCTCGCGGTGGCGCGGGCGGCGAGCGCGGCCGGCACCGTCTACATGCAGAGCACCGCGACGGCGTACCCGCTGGAGGAGGTGGCCCGGCAGTCGACCTCGCCGCTGTGGTATCAGCTCTACCTGCCGCGCGGCGACGGCGCGCTGGAGCCGCTGCTGGCGCGGGTGGCCGAGGCCGGCTACACCGCGCTGGCCATCACCGTGGACACCCCGATCTTCGGCAACCGCGAGCGGGACATCCGGCACCGCAGCTCGATCCCGGCCCGGATCAGCCCGACGCTGGTGCTGCAGGGGATGAGCCGCCCGCGCTGGGCGGTCGAGTTCGTCCGCGCGAACACGACGGCCGACTCGCTGCGCCGGCGGGCGAGCGGGCAGCGGCGGCTCACGCCGTCGGCGACCCAGAAGGCGATCATCGACACGCAATACCCCGTCACCTGGGCCGACGTCGAGCGGGTGCGGGCGCTGTGGCAAGGGCCGCTGCTGATCAAGGGGATCATGCGCTCGGACGAGTGCGACCGGTATCTGGACCACGGCGTCGACGGGTTCGTCGTGTCCAACCACGGCGGCCGGCAGCTGGACGGCGTGCCGGCGACGATCGAGGTGCTGCCCGAGGTCGTCGCGGTCGTCGGCGGCCGGGTGCCGGTGTTCCTGGACGGCGGCGTCCGGCGCGGCACCGATGTGGTCAAGGCGCTGGCGCTCGGGGCGAGCGCGGTGTTCGTCGGCCGGCCGTACCTGTTCGGGCTGGCGGCCGGAGGCCAGGCCGGGGTCGAGCGGGTGCTGGAGCTCTACCGCTGGTCCATCGACCACACGATGGCGATGCTCGGCGTCACCGACCCGGCGGAGCTCGACCGGAGCTTCGTCAACGTGGGCCCGGCTCGGTGACGCCGCCGGCTCAGCCGAAGTTGATCGTGACCGAGCCGAGGTCGCCGAACGTCGCGGTCATCTCCCGCGCCTCGCCGACGTCCGCGCCCGCGAGGATCGACCCGGTCAGCAGCCGGTCGCCCGCGTGCAGCCCGAGGCCGAACGCGTCCAGCGACGCGCACACCCGGGTCAGCGACAGGAACGGGTCGTCCACCGTCTCCCGGTCGGTCACCCCGGAGCTGACCTCCACCCCGTCGCGGACCAGCCGGACGGGCACGGCGTCGGTCGCCCGGGCCGGGTCCTGCTCCGGCCCGACCACCAGGCCCCAGTTGTTCATCGCGTTGCCGACCCGGGCGGCCAGCGACAGGCCCATCCCGCGGCGCGAGCAGATCTCGAACGACGGGCTGACCGCGGCGACCGCGGCCCGCGCCTGCTCGACCGTGACCGCCGGGCCGCTCAGCTCGGCGCCCATGGTCAGGCACAGCTCGGCCTCGAGCACGGGGACGTGGATGTCCGCCCGGGACAACGTCGCTCCGGACCGGACGATGCGACTGGCCAGGATGTAGCCGAAGGGCCGGTAGCCGACGCCGCCGCGGTCACGGCCGCCGCGCGAGGTCCAGGCGATCTTCCAGCCGCCGACCCGCTCCCCCGCCGCCTGCCACCGGTCCAGCACCGCGACCTGCAGCTCGGCGCCGGGATCGACCGAGCCGTCGCCGTACTCGCTGAGGATGTCCGGGACCGGGTGGGGCAGCCGGCCCTGGGAGATGCCGAAGAGCAGGTCGGCCGCGGCGTCCTTCTCGGTGGTGCCGGTCGCGGTCACTCCCCCGCCTCTTCCCGGCTCAGGACGCGTACGTCGATGGGCCCGGCGATCAGGTCCGCCACCTGGGCCCGGTAGGCCTTGAAGTAGTCCGCGTCGCGGTGCGCCTGCAGCGCCGCGTCGTCGGCATACTCCTCGAACAGGTGGAAGCTGCCCTTGTCCGCGCGGTAGAGGTCGTAGCGCTGGTTGCCGGGTTCCTGGCGGGTGTTGCCGACCATCCACAGCAGCAGCGCGGCGAGCTTGTCCTCGCCGCCGGGGGTGGGTTCGAAGGACGCGAGCAGCGTCACTGGGCGGGCCATGGGCATGGGCTCACTCTCTGCCGCCGGCGGGGCCGGCGAGCTCTCTGCCGCCGGCGGGGCCGGCGAGCTCGATCTCGAGGTTCTTCGTGACGGGGTCGGGCGTGCGGCGCATCTCGATGCCGGTCAGCTCGGCCAGGTAGATCTCGGCCGTGGTCCCGACGATCGTGTCGTCCATCAGGTGGCCGCCGTAGGTCATGCCGGCCGGGGTGCCGACGGAGAACTCGGCGTGCACGTGGAAGACCAGGCTGCCGTCCGGCGCGGGGGCCACGTTCCCCTGTAGGGCGAGGATCTCCAGCGGGCCGGGGAACGTGGTGAGCCGGCGCTGGTCCGGGGTGATCGGCCACTCGCCGGGGAACGCCCAGATGTTGCGTACGGTCGCGTGCTGCAGGCTGGCGACGCCGCTGAACACGACGGCCTGGCTCATCCCGGCCGCGCGCAGCAGCCGGTCGAGCGCCGGCAGCACGTCCTCGCCCGGCGTCAGCCGCGCGACCAGCACCCGGCCGAACCGGCCGATCCCGGCCCTGGTCCCGTCCACGAGCCCCTCGGACACCTGGTCAGCAGGCAACGGCGGCCACCCTCTCCTCGTCCACCTCGACGCCGATCCCGGACCCGGTCAGCCCGTCCACGGTCAGCTGTCCGTCCACAACGGACAGTGGACGGACGACCACGTCCACCCGGCTGTGGTGCGGTGTGATCGCGGTGCCGAGCGGGAGGCTCGGCGTGCTCAGCGCGATGTTCAGCATCGCCGCGGACAGCACGCTGGTGTCGCCGGGCATGCCGGCCACGAACGGCCGCACGCCCAGCGTCCCGGCGACCCGCAGCACGTCGACCACGCCGTCGATGCCGCCCGCCTTGAGCAGCTTGACCACCACGGCGGCGGGGGTGCAGCCGGCGAGCGCGCGGCCGAGCAGCTGACTCGCGTCGAACACGCTCTCGTCCGCGGCGACGTCCACGCCGGCCGTGTGTCCCAGCGTCGCCAGGGTCCGCGCGTCCCAGGCGGCCACCGGCTGCTCGACCAGCGTGACGCCGAGGCTCACGGCCTGCCCGACGAACGCGTACGCCTGGGCCGGCGTCCAGGCCTGGTTGGCATCGACGTAGAGGCGCATGGCCGCGGGCATCCGGGACCGCACCCCGCGTACGGCGTCGAGGTCCTCGGCCACGTCCGGCCGGCCGACCTTGAGCTTGATGGCCGAGAAGCCCCGGCCGACCGCCTCGACGGCGTCGGCCTCGGCGGCGTCCCGGTCGAAGTTCCCGATGAAGGCGACGGTCGGCACGCTGCGGCGGGCGAGACCGCCGAGCATGACGTAGAGCGGGATGCCGTAGTGCCGGGCGACGAGGTCGTGGACGGCGATGGAGGTCGCGCAGCGCAGGGCGATCCGGGTCCGCAGCGTGCGGTGCACGGTGGCAAGACCGGCGATCAGCTCGGCCGGCTCGCGGCCGAGCAGCGCGGGCTCGAGCACCGCGACGAGGTCGGCGGCCAGCGACGCCTCGGACTCGTCGGTGAAGGTCTGGTTGAACGAGCCCTCACCCCAGCCGGCCAGGCCGTCGGAGTCGGTGAGCTTGAGCAGGAACGCGCGGGCCGTCTCGGTGGTCTTGTTCGAGGTCGTCACGGGCTTGGTCAGCGACACCCGGATCGGGACGGCCTCGATCTTGACCAGCTTCGGCATCCCGCGCTCCTCTCTGTCGGCTGAATGGCTCGGGCCCGCGGCCGCCGGTGGTCCGGCGGCGGGCCCGAGCTCAGTTCGCGGCCTTGAGCGCGTCGGTGACGAAGGAGGAATCCACCACGTCGGCGTAGTTGATCTTGAGCGAGTTCGGCGTGATCAGGTTCTGCACGTCCTTGGCGTGGTTGTACGCGTCCTCGCCCATGGACGGCTCGGCCCAGTAGTCCTGCAGCGAGCGGAAGAGCGTGTGCAGCGTGGTCGCGTCCGTCGTCCCCAGCGCCTTGTACTGCGCGGTCACGATGGCCTCGGCCTTGTCCGGGTTGGCCTTCGCCCACGTCCAGGCCTGGGTCATCGCCCGCACGGCCGCGGCGACGGTGTCCTTGTGCTGCTGGACGAAGGAGGTCTGCGCGGCCGCGTAGATCGTCGCGGTGTCGGCCAGCGGCTGCACCAGCCCGAGGTTGATCGTGGTGCTGTCAGGCAGCAGCGAGTTCGGCGGGTTGCCGATCAGCGCGCCGGTCTTGCCGGACTGCACCGCGGCCCGGGTCGCGCTGGAGGAGCCGGCCGGGATCAGCTGGACGTCGGTGTCCGGGCCGGGGCCGTAGGTCAGGCCGCGCTGCTTGAGGATCGCGCCCAGATAGCCACCGACCGGCGAGGTGAGGCCGGAGATCGCGATCTTCAGGTGGGAGCCCTTGAGCGCGGTCAGCTGCTTCTCGGTGTCGGCCGCGGTGGTTCCGGACGGGATGTGCAGGCTGCTGGCGACCGGGTTGCTGACCGTGATCTGGAACGGGCCACCCAGCCGCACGCCGTAGACCGCCTTCAGCGGCACGCCGGACTGGGCGACGCTCATGATCGTGTTGGCGGCGCCGAAGATGAACGAGTCCTTGTTGCCGAGGAACTGGGCGACGATCTGGGACGCGGTCGACCCGCCGGTGCCGGAGTTGACGATCTTGACGTTGAGGCCGTTGCTCTTGAAGAACCCGGCGCCGGCGGCGACCCAGGCCGGCTCCATGTCCGAGGTGAAGGCGCCGGAGATGGTGACGTTGGTTTCGCTCAGCCCCCCGCCGGACCCCGACGACCCGGAGGCCGAGCTGCTGCCCGATCCCGAGCTGCCGCAGGCCGCGAGAAGGACGACTACCGCGGCCGCTCCGACGAGCCTCGGAGCGGACCTGCGCATGGACCGGGTGTTCCTCATGACGCGCTCTCCTGATCTCGTACGGCCAGGGGATATCGGGCCGGATGTAGTATGCACAAGGTATGCAAGACACGTCAACGGCTCGTCACATCCAGTCCATCGCGGTGTAACAGGAGATCAGGAGCAAGCCCGCCTGATCGGGACAATCTCCCGACTACGCCAGTCCGGGCGGATGCCTAGCCTGATGAGCGAACGGTCAATACGGTTGAGTACCGACAGTATGGTATTCACTCCCGCGAGGAGGGCCCCATGGAAACTCGAGCGGTCGGATCCCTGCGGCTGTCCGTGCTCGGCCTCGGCGCGGGCACGCTCACCGACGACACCGTCGCCCAGGTACGGCCGATGGTCGCGGCCGCGCTGGAGAGCGGCGTGACCTACGTCGACATCTCCAACCGGCCGGCCAGCTCGGAGCGGCTGCTCGGCCGGGTGCTGCGCGGGCACCGCGACAGCGTGGTGATCGGGACGAAGTTCGGCTCCCGGCCGCGGCCCGGCGTGCTCGCCTGCGCGACGCCGGACTACGTCCGGGAGTCCGTCGAGGCCAGCCTGCGCAACCTGGACACCGACCGCATCGACCTCTACTTCCTGCACCGCCCCGACCCGGCCACCCCGATCGCCGACACCCTGGGCACGCTGGACGAGCTGGTGCGCGCGGGCAAGCTGCGCGAGATCGCCTGCTCGAAGTTCACCGCCGCGCAACTGGCCGAGGCGGACGCGGTGCGCACGGCCGGCGGCAGCCGGTTCGCCGCGGTCGAGAACCACTGCAGCCTGCTCGACACCGGCGACGTGGACACCGTGCTGCCGCTGTGCGCGGAGCGCGGGATCGCGTACCTGGCCTACTGGCCGTTGTCGGCGGGGCTGCTGACCGGCAAGTACCGGCAGGGTCTCCCGCCGGGCACCCGGTTCACCCGGGACGAGCGCTGGATCGCCCGGGCGCAGGAGTGGCACAGCGAGGCGAACCGGCTGCTGGTGGAGCGGCTGCTGGCCTGGGCGCAGGAGCGCGGCCACTCGCTGGTCGAGCTCGCCTTCGCCTGGCTGCTCGCGCATCCGCAGCTGTCCACCGCGATCGCCGGGGCCAGCTCGCCGGAGCAGGTGCGGGCGAACGCCGATGCGGCGGGGGCCTGGCGGCTGACCGCGGCCGAGTACGACGAGGTGACCGCGATCGCGCAACCGGCGGCTCAGTCGGCCGGCTGACGCTCCGGATGGTCGCCGCCGCCGACGCTCTCCCGGACGGCCATCATGTCCAGCCGGTCCAGGAAATACAGGATGCTGGTGACCAGCTGCGGCGGCACCCGCGGGTTCTTCGGGGAGTGCTCGAGGATGCCCTGGGCCACGTGGACCGGGCAGCCGGCGGCGAGGGCCGCGTGCACGCCGTACACGGGGTGGCGCAGCTGCTGGCCGATCGGGGAGAGCCGCGCCCCGGCCCCGTCGGGCTCGAACTCGACCAGTTTGCTGACGTCCTGGAGCAGGGCGACGCTGAGCAGGTCGTCCCGGTCGATGGCGACGCCGTGGTAGCGCTCCAGCACCTCGGCCACGGCCAGCGCCATCTCGAGGATGGCCCGGTTGTGCCGGAACTGCGAGTACGCCAGGTGCGGCGCGATCGGCACGTCGGTGAGCGCGTCGAACCCGCTCTCCTCGAGCATCCTGGTCCAGACGGCGAGCACCTGGGCCCGGCGGTTGCCGTCGGCGATCTGCCCGATCTCGGGGAAGTAGTCCAGGACGGCCCGCTCCTCATCGGACATCGGCGAACTCCTCGCCCAGGACGTTCTCCCGCCCGGCCTTCGCCTCGCCCCGCTCGACCCGCAGCACCGCCCGGGTCAGCGCGGCGTTGGCCGGCGCCGGCACCCCGGCCGCGGCCCCGCGGGCGGCGACCAGACCGCTGATGAACTCGATCTCCGTACGCCGCCCCTTGGCCATGTCCTGCGCCATCGACGGCCGCTGCAGGTCGCTGCGGGCCCCGGACCTCGTCGAGTCCAGCAGGATGCGGTCGACCTCGGCCCGCGCGTCCGCGTCCCCCTCGCCGGCGCGGGCCAGGGTCTCGGCGTCCAGCTGCCCGACGGAGGCGAAGCTGTAGCCGAGCGCCCGGCCGACGCGGACGGCTTCCGAACCCAGCGCCACGCAGACCCGCCGGACGTCGTCGTCGCGGTCGCGATCGTTGCCGCCCATCCCGGTCGCGGCCGAGACGCCGTTGCGCATCGAGTTGACGCAGAGCTTGCTCCAGCGCATGCCCCAGAGGTTCTCGGTGGGCCGCGCGGTGGCCACCGCGCCGAGGATCCCGGCGAGCTCCTGGGCGCGCGGGGTGATCCGGCCATGCACCTCGCCGACGTGCAGGGAGGTGACCTTCGGATCCTTCGGAGCGGGATAGTCGCGCCGGATCCGGCCGGCCTCGAACAGGTCGAACCCGAGGCCGCGCCCGACGACGCAGCCCATCGTGCGGCCCCAGCCCACAGCCCCGGCCAGCCTGTCCTCGTTGATCCCGTTCTGCATCGACACGCAGTAGCCGTCGGGCGCGAGGTAGTCGCGCGCGAGGGTCGCCACCCACTCCGTGTCGTACGACTTGACCGCGATGATCGCGATGTCGATCGGTGCGCGGCTGAAGGCCTGGACATCGGTCACATGTACGGCGTCGACCGGCACCGTGCGGGGCTCGGTCATGCCGCTGAGCTCGACGCCGGAAGCCCGCATCGTCTCGACGTTGCGCGGCCAAGGATCGACCAGCGTGACCTGCTGGCCCGACTCGGTGAGCACCGCCCCGACATAGCCGCCGACCGCGCCGGCGCCGAACACGACGATCCGCTTGCCCATGCACCCTCCGCTTGCTGGTCGCCGTACCGCCGGCCGACGATTGCGCACTGACAGTAGACGAGTTGTATGTAATATTTCAACGGCGTGCGCCCGTTGCATCCACCTCACCCGGTCCCCGCCAGCGGATCGCGAGGTTGCCGAGGGTCGCGGGCTGGGGCGCTCCGCCGCTGGGTGGCCGCGGATGTCGCGGGGCTACTTCCCGGGCGGTTACCGCTTCCGTACTGCGTAGGTCAGGTGGGTCACCCGCTGCGTCGGCTCCGCGCGGACCGGCTCCAGGGCCACGCGGCCGGCGTCCACGCCCTCGAACAGGCGGATTCCGGCGCCGAACAGCACGGGTGAGAGCGCGATCGTGAACTCGTCGA